>CAMUYE010000005.1 GCA_947164825.1 uncultured Clostridia bacterium | reverse complement strand
ACCCAGTTCAGGGTGCCCACGTCGTGGGTGGAGCGGGTCACCAGGTTGGAGGCCCCGATGCGCCCCACCTCGGCCAGGGTCATGGTGTGGACCTTGCGGAAGAGGGCGGAGCGGAGGCTCCAGGTGTAGCCGGAGATCACGTGGTAGACCACCCAGTATCCCCCGGCCACGGAGGCCAGGCTCAGCAGGGAGATCCCGAACATCCAGGCCGCGGTCTTGAGGATA
The DNA here is from genome assembly GCA_947164825.1 of uncultured Clostridia bacterium. GTDB lineage: Bacteria > Bacillota > Clostridia > Oscillospirales > Oscillospiraceae > JAFRPC01. Next base: position 54,220 of record CAMUYE010000005.1, on the reverse strand, counting down.
TAGCCGAAGGTGTCGGCCTCCGCCGCCCCGTAGACGCCCTTGTCCAGCACGTTGGACATCAGGGTGGGCAGCAGCAGATTGCAGACCGCCGAAATCGCCATCAGAAAGGTCGCCAGGGCGATCTTCCACTTGTAGGGCTTGAGATAAGATAACAGCTTTCGCATATGCGTCCCCTCCTTTCGGGGGTTATGGTTCATAGTTTATAGCGCATGGCTTAGGTCTTAACATGTTTTTTGCAAATGTTGACGGCAGGCTGAAAATAGCTGTATCTATCTTCCTCGACTGTCTTTTCGGTTTCATCGGTGGTCTCGTCGGAGGCTTCCTCATCGTTCCCCGGCCAACAGGTCAGCATTATGAGATACATTCGATCCGACGAGGCATGGAATACGGCATTCAGGCAGTAATAGCTGTTGGTCGCGCCGCTATGGCTGACACAATTCTCATACCCGGCAACCTGCTCCCAGCCGCAGCCGTAGCCCTCCACAAAGTTCAGAATGCCCGCCTTGGCAGCGGGGCTGACGATACGCTCCCGGAAAAAAGCCCGATTAAACTTCAGCAGATCCAGGACGTTGCTGTGGATATCCCCGGCGCCGCGTGCAATCATAAACTCCTTCATATACCCTGCCTTGTCCTCCGGCACACTGGTTACGTCGCCGAAGGTGACAGCGGAAGATGCGCGCATGCCCGCAGGAACGAAAACCAGCTCCGAAACAAGCTCCCGATAGGATTTTCCGGTGATTTTCTCCAGGATCATCGCCAGAAGCACATAGTTTGTATTGCAGTATTTCATTTCCGTCCCCGGCGCGAAGCGGAGATCCAGCCGGTACAGATGCTCCAAAAGGATCTCATCGGTGATTTTTCCCTCGTCCAGCGCCTCCGCCAGCTCCGGGCTTCCAAAAAACGCTTCGGCATCGTTGGCAAAGTCCACGATCCCGGACCGCATGTGCAGGAGGTCGAAGACCGTCATAGCACCCGCTTTGGTGTACGCCGGGAAAAACTGCGTGACTTTGTCGTCGAGGCGGAGCATCCCCGCGTCTATGAGTTTGAACACACAGACCGCGGTGTGCATTTTGGTGATCGAGCCGATCTCATAAGTGGTAAGCGGCGACACGGTCCCGCCATTCACTTCTCTGGACTGGGCGCCGGCGGCGAAAATGACGTCGCTGTCCGTTGCCACCATAATACTGCCCCGAATTTGATTGTTCCGCAGGGCTGCTTTCAGCTCCTCAACCAGAGGGGCCCATTCCGGCTTCCGGCTGTACCAGGCGTTTTCTTCTTCATATCCGAGGTCCGTTTTACCGCCGTTCAGGGCAACCAGGGCCCCTTGTATTTCGTCATGTTTCATGTTGATATTCATAGCTGTTAGCCTCCAAATAATCATTTTTTCGCGCCCCGTACCTTCCGGGACAGGGCCACGTTCTTGCTCCATTCCCGCTTGCGGCGGAGGGCTTCCTCGTGGCTTTGGGCCTCCGTCCGGAGCTTCCGGTACCGCTCCCAGCGGGAATGGCGCAGCCGGGCTCCCGGCGGGTAAAGCAGGTCCGGCGGGGCAGGGTGGCCAGGATCCGGCTGTCCCCGTTTTCCACGTAGTCGAGCATGACGTAGTCGCCCACGGTGGGGAACTGCTCCGTTAATTTCAAGGCAAATTCCTCCATTTTCGTAGGGGCGGATGCCCACATCCGCCCTCGTCTGTTGTCGGTTGACAGGGCCGATGCGGGCATCGGCCCCTACTGAAAATGGGCAGAAAAATACCGCGGCGAAGCAGCTCCCGAATTGGCTGCGTCCCGCGGATTGCCATGATTCCGAAAGTTCCTCAAAGGCGGCGTCCCGGCGGCGGGGAAGATTCCCCGGGCTCCGTTCCGCCCATATTCAGTTAGGTTAAAAAGACCTCGCTCCTGTATTTCACCATGGTTGAATCCTCCTGTTTTCCCGCTTTCCGCGGATTTTTCCACGCAGAATATACCATCTGGCCGATGGCTTGTCAAGCAAATTCTTTTTTTATTTTACCAAAATGTATTTTGAAATCAAAGAACCCCCGGGTTTCCCCGGGGGCCTTTGAGAAAAGAAGAGAAGAAATGAAAAGTACAGCGGCTTGTCGCTTCGCCTTACACCCGTATCATAGCGGGTAATTATGAACGTGGTATGAATGACCTGGAAACAAAGCTGAAACATTTTGTAAACGCCGGGGCAAATCCCGATTATCCGCTTTTACAGACGCTCCAGCGCTTCCACCACGCCGGCGATGCTCCCCTCGGCGCAGGGCCGGACGTATCGGCAGACGCCCAGGGCCCGGACCTCTTCGGCGCAGTCGGCCGGGGCGAAGGCCAGATCCGCCTCCAGCAGCATGGAGGCGTCGTTCATGGCGTCCCCCGCGCAGACCAGGACCCTCCGGCCCAGACGGTTTGCCAGATCCCGGGCGGCCCGGCCCTTTCCGCCCTGACAGGCCTGGAGGTCGATGATCCGGGGGGCGGCCCGGTCCGCGATGAGCGCCGGCCAGTCCCGCATGATGCGTGCGCAGCAGGCGCCGAAGCGTTCCAGCTCCTCCGGGGTCCCGGCGTAGAACTGCCCCACGTCCAGGCTGCGAAACTCCCCAAAGATGGCCAGCTTGTGGTAGCGGGTGGGGGCCTCGTCCAGGGTCACGGTTTTACAGGCCACGCCCTGCGATCGGTAGAAGGCCTCCCGCATGGGATTCTCCCCGATGAGGTAGTGGGCGTCCACCCCCTGGATCTCCAGGCTGAGATCCGGGAAGTTCTCCACCAGGTATTCCAGCAGCTCCCGGCCCGTGGGCATCCAGACCGCCCCGGAGAGGGTCTCGGTGGCGTAGTCGTAGGCCGCGGCTCCGTTGTAGAGGATCAGCGGGGCGTTGGTGGGGATCCGGGTGTGATAGGGCCGGAACATGGGCGCGCTGCGGCCGGTGCCCACGGTGAACAGCCCGCCCCGCTCCATAAAGGAGCGGATGGCCTCGATATTCGCCCGGGGAATGCTGCTGTCCGGGGCCGTGATGGTCCGGTCAAAGTCGGCCACGAACAGAATTTCGGAGAAGTCGGTCATTGCTTCCATCGTCCTTCGCTGTTTTTGGAGTATGATACCCCGGCAGATTCGGAAAGTCAACGAAAACTCCGAAAAAAAGTCTCAAAAAAACACAAAAAATCCGCAAAAAAAGATTGCAATTTCATTACAAATTGTTTATACTAAAGCAAAGTGGATGAAAATGGCACAAAATCCCACAAATTCCCATAAGATTCTACGAAATGGAGGAGGTGACCGGCTTGTTCGGACAGTATACCCACAGCGTAGACGCCAAGGGACGGCTCTTCGTGCCCTCGAAGCTCCGGGAAGAGCTGGGCGACTCCTTTTATCTGATGATCGGCGACAACCACAGCCTGCTCGTCTTCCCCGAGGCCCGTATGGAGCGGGTCATGGCGAGCTTCAACGCCTCCCCCATCTCCAGAGACAAGCGCCACCTGCTGGCCAACGTCGCCAAGATCGAGCCCGACAAGCAGGGCCGCTTCGTGGTGCCGCCCACCCTGCGGAATTACGCCCGCCTGACCGGGGACGTGACCTTCCTGGGCCAGGGCGACTACGCGGAAATCTGGGATGCCGCCACCTATGCCGGCGATGAGACCGACTGGATCGACGAAGGCAATCTGAGCGAGACCTTGAAGGGGTTGTGGACGTGACGGAATTTCATCACGTATCGGTTCTGCTGCATGAGGCCGTGGATGCCCTGAACGTCCGGCCCGAGGGGATCTACCTGGACGGCACCCTGGGCGGCGCCGGCCACTCGGCCGAGATCGCCAGGCGCCTGGGCGGCGGTACGCTGATCGGCGTGGACCGGGACCCCAAGGCCCTGGCCGCCGCCTCGGAACGGCTGGCCCCCTGGGCGGAGCGCGTGAAGCTGATCCACGGGAACTTCCGGGATCTGGAAGCGATTCTCGACGGGCTTGGGATTGACGCCGTGGACGGCGTCCTGCTGGATCTGGGCGTGTCCTCTCCCCAGCTCGACGAGGCCGGGCGCGGCTTCAGCTACATGGCCGACGCCCCCCTGGACATGCGCATGGATCCCTCGGATCCCCTGACCGCCTGGGAGATCGTCAACGGCTGGCCCCGGGAGGAGCTGCGCCGCATTCTCTTCGCCTACGGCGAGGAGCGCTACGCCCCGCTGATCGCCGCGGCCATCGAGCGGCGGCGGGAGCAGGCCCCCATCGAAAGCACCCTGGAGCTGGCAGAGATTATTCGCTCGGCCATGCCCCAGAAGGCCCTGCGGGAGAAACAGCACCCCGCCAAGCGCAGCTTCCAGGCCATCCGCATCGCCGTCAACGACGAGCTGGGGGCCGTGGACAGCGTCATGGGCCAGGCCATCCGGCGGCTGAAGCCCGGCGGGCGGCTGGCCGTCATCACCTTCCACTCCCTGGAGGACCGCATCGTCAAAAACGCCATGGCGGAGGCAGCCAAGGGCTGCACCTGTCCCCCGGAATTCCCGGTCTGCGTCTGCGGCAAAAAGCCGACGGTGAAGCTGATCGCCAAAAAGCCGATCACCGCGAGCGAAGAAGAATTGGAAACCAACCCCCGCGCCCGCAGTGCGAAATTGCGTGTGGCCGAAAAGCTGTAACAGAGTCACCAGTGACCAGTCACTGCTCACTGATCCCTGAAATGAGGTAACGATCATGCCCGATACTTATAAACGCACTTACAACTTCAACGGCTCCGCCGCTTACGATATTCGCAGCAACGCGGTACCCAAGCCGCAGCCTGCGAAGCTCCCGGAGGAGAAACCGGTCCACCACGCCAAACCGGCCCCCAAGGCCCGGCCTGCCATCGCGCCTCTGGCGGTGGTGGGAATCCTCGCGGCGGCGATTTTGCTGCTGATGGTGATCCACAGCTACGTTCAGCTCTATGAAGCCACGGACCGCGCCGGCGAGCTGAGCAAGCAGCTTGTCGCCACCCAGAGCGAAACCGCCAAGCTGCGCTCCACCTACGAGAGCCGCATCGATCTGGCCGCCATCGAAGCCAGAGCCCGGGAGCTGGGCATGACCCAGCCCTCCCTGCGGCAGACGGTGTACCTCAATATCGCCGGGGCCGACCGCGCGGAGGTCCTGCAGGTGGACGACCGCAGCTACGTGGAGAAGGCCTGGGACGCCGTGAGCGGCAGCTTCCGCGGCGTGGTGGAATATTTTCGCTGAGTACCACGTAAACCGTAACCAGAAGGGGCGAGCACCCGGTGCACGCCCCTTTTTCCGACGATTGGGGCCCGGGATAGGGGAAACGGTTGAACGCAAAACGCAAAGTGCAAAATGCAAAACGCAGCATGCGGGATTCCTCAGACCCGGGTCTTGACAGAACGTAAGGGTGCGACAGATGGATAGAAACGAATTGCTGGAACAGTCATTTGCGTTTGCGATCCATGAAGGAAAGCAGCGAGTGTGTGTTCTGGATCCGGCTTTTGGCAGAGTTGGGCGATATCAACGGCGCCACATCGGACCGTCTGTTATCCGAGCTGACCTCTATCCGCAACATGCTCGGCGCGTCCATCCGTACCGCAAAAGCAAAAACCTGACTCTGCGTCATCAAACAGACTGCGTAACAATCACTTTGCATTTTGCATCTTGCATCCTTATCCCCCTCCGTTCATTTTGCATTTTGCATCTTGCATTTTGCATTCCCGTGAGGTGATTCCATGTCCAAAAAATCCAAGATCAAGTTACTCAAGGCTCCCGCCGCCGTTCCGGCTTACGACCGATCCAAGGCCACCCACGGGGTGCTGCGGCGGACTACCTTCATCATGATCTTCTGCGGGGTCATCCTCTTTCTCCCGCTGATCTGGCAGCTGTTCGTCCTGATGATCCGGGACCATAACAAGTATGAGTCCCAGGCCATCAGCAACCAGACCCGCTCCACCGCTGTCACCGCGGACCGGGGCGTGATCTACGACTGCAACATGAACATCCTGGCGGCTTCGAAAACCGTGGAAAACGTCTTCATCGACCCCTGGGAGATCCACAACTCCGAGCAGGACGTGGACTTCATCGCCACGGGCCTGGCGGAGATCCTGGAGATCGACGCCGATTCCGTCCGGGAGAAGGCCGCCAAGCTGGAGCGGCGCTATGAGGTCGTCGCCCGCAAGCGCGGCCCCGAACAGGCTGACGCCGTGCGGGCCTTCATCACCGAAAACAAGCTGAAGGGCATCCACCTGGAGTCCGACTCCCAGCGCTACTACCCCGCCCAGACCACCGCGGCCCAGGTCATCGGCTTCACCAACGCCGAGAACCGGGGCGCCGAGGGCCTGGAGGCCTACTACGACGACGTGCTCCAGGGCACGGCCGGCGCGGTCGTCACCACCAAGGGCAATTACGAGACCCAGATGCTCTACTCCTACGAAAAGTACTATGAGGCCTCCGACGGGAACTCCCTGGTGCTGACCATCGACGAGACGGTGCAGATGTATCTGGAGAAGAACCTGAAGAACGCCATCGAGAAATACGACGTCCAGAACGGCGCCTTCGGCATCATCATGGACGTGAACAGCGGCGCCATCCTGGCCATGGCCATCGAGGGCAGCTACGATCCGAACAACTATCTGGAGATCACGGATCTCAACGTGCTCAACGAGCTCGACGAGCTGGATCAGGAGATGGACAGCGTCGCCGAGGGCAGCGAGGCCTGGCAGAAGCTCATCGACGAATACAACGGCATCGTGGCCTCGGCCCGGCTGAAGCAGTGGCGCAACCGCTGCGTCTCCGACGGCTACGAGCCCGGCTCCACCTTCAAGACCATCACCCTGGCCGCCGCCCTGGAGGAAGGCGCGGTGAATCTCAACTCCTCCTTCTACTGCAAGGGCGCCAAGGACTACCGCGACCGTGAATCCACCCTCCACTGCTGGAAGGAAGGCGGCCACGGCTCCGAGTCCCTGGCCAAAGCCCTGCAGAACTCCTGCAACATCGCCTTCGCCGACATCGGCCTTCTGCTGGGCGGCGGACCACTGTACGACTACATCGACGCCTTCGGTCTGCTGGAAAAGACCGGCGTGGACATGTCCGGCGAGGCCACCGGCGTCTTCCACACCCGGGCCAAGATGATGGAGAACGCCCAGCTCACCACGGTGGCCTTCGGCCAGTCCGTGAAGCCCACGCCGATCCAGATGGTGCGGGCCATCGCCGCCGTGGTCAACGGCGGTTACGTGCTCAAGCCCTACGTGGTCTCCGAGATCCTGGACGAAAACAACAACGTGATCCAGAAGAACGGCAAGACCGTGATCCGTCAGGCCATCAGCGAGGAGACCTCCGACCTGATGTGCAGGCTGCTCCGCTCCGTGGTCACCGACGGCACCGCCGGCAACGCCGAGCTCCCCGGCTTCCGGGTGGGCGGCAAGACCGGCACCTCCGAAAAGCTGGACGTCTACGACGAAAACGGCCAGCAGACCAAGGACCGCATTGTCTCCTTCGTGGGCGTCGCCCCCATGGACGATCCCCAGTATATCTGTCTCGTGGCCCTGGACACCCCCAGCCGCAGAACCGGCATCTATATCTCCGGCGGCGTCATGGCCGCGCCGGTGGTTCGCGACATCTTCTCCGACACCCTGCTCTATCTGGGCGTTCAGCCCGATTACACCGACGTGGACATGCGCACCGTCAACGTCCAGATGCCCGACGTGCGGGATCTGAACGCCGACGAAGCCGCCAGGATCCTGAAGGAGCAGAGCCTCACCTGCGTCACTGTGGGCGAGGGCGGCACGGTCACGGGCCAGATTCCGGGCCCCGGCGAGCTGCTGCCCGGCAACTCCAAGGTCATCCTCTACATGGGCGAGGCCGTCCCCACGGACTACGTGACCGTCCCCAATCTGAAGGGTCTGAGCGAAGCCAAGGCCCGCTCCGTCATGGAAAACAGCGGCCTCTACCTGCAGACCAAGGGCTCCTCCAACCGCTGGGCCGTGATCACCGACCAGGATCTGAAGGCCGGAACCGAGGTCAAGCGCGGCAGCACCGTCACGGTGGAGCTGACGGACCAGACAGCGTTGGACTAAGTGATGATTCGCCTTGCGGCGAAGTGATGGATCGCCTGACGGCGAAGTTATGATTTGCCTGCGGCAAAGTGATGATTGCCCTTCGGGCAAGTTGCGGTATGCCTTCGGCATGATTGAAATAAATTTTTCAAATCGAAGATTTGAAAAATACCGAAACGCGCGAAGCGCTCATCACTTGTGCGAAGCACAATCATAACTTCCGCGCAGCGGAATCATAACTTTTGCGAAGCAAAATCTTAACTCAATACACGGAGAAATACCATGAAACTATCAGACTTATTGAAGGACATTCCCGTTCTGGAAATGAACGTGGATCCGGAAACGGAGATCGCCGGGGTCAGCTTTGACTCCCGGCGGGTGGAGCCCGGCCACATGTTCGTCGCCATCACGGGCTACGCCGCCGACGGCCACCGCTTTATCCCCATGGCCCTGGACAAGGGCGCGTCCTGCATTCTCTGCGAGCGCAGGCCCGAGGGGGAGATCCCCTACATCCTGGTGCCCAGTTCCCGGCCTGCTCTGGCCGCCCTGGGAGCCAACTGGTACGGCCATCCCGCGGAGCGGATGACGGTCCTGGGCGTGACCGGCACCAACGGCAAGACCAGCGTCACCTACCTGCTGAAATCCGTGCTGGAGCAGACCCTCCACGCCAAAGTGGGCCTCATCGGCACCATCCAGAACATGATCGGCGACCAGGTCCTGCCCACGGAGCGGACCACTCCGGAGAGCTTTGAGCTCCAGGGACTCTTCGCCGCGATGGCGGAGGCGGGCTGCACCCACGTGGTCATGGAGGTCTCCTCCCACGCCCTGTATCTGCATCGGGTGGACTGCATCCCCTTCGCCGTGGGCGCCTTCACGAATCTCACCGAGGACCATCTGGACTTCCACAAGACGATGGAGAACTACCGGCAGGCCAAGGCCCTGCTCTTCCGCAAGTGCGGCTTCTCCGTCTTCAATATCGACGACGAGCTGGTGGCGAAGACCGTGGAAGAGGCCGCCTGCTGGGCCATGACCGTCTCCGCCAAGGGCGCTCAGGCGGATCTGACCGCTTCCGACATCGAGCTCGGCGCGGACCATGTGGCCTTCACCGGTACCTACAAGGGCCGCTCCTGGCCCGTCCGCGTGGGGATCCCCGGAGGCTTTACGGTCTACAACGCTCTGACGGTCCTGGGCATGGCCATCGGCCTGGGCATCCGTCCGGAGGACGCCGCCGAGGCCCTGGGCCGGGCCACCGGCGTGAAGGGCCGGCTGGAGGTCGTCCCCACGCCGGGGAAGGACTACACCGTCCTCATCGACTACGCCCACACCCCGGACGCCCTGGAGAACGTGCTGAACTCCGTGCGCGGCTTCTGCAAGGGGCGCCTCATCGCCGTCTTCGGCTGCGGCGGCGACCGGGATCCCATCAAGCGGCCCATCATGGGCAAGATCGGCGTCAAGCTCTCCGATCTGGCCATCATCACCTCCGACAACCCCCGCACCGAGGAGCCCGGCAAGATCATCGCCGACATCCTCAAGGGCGCCCGGGAGGTCGGCAAGCCCTATATCGTGGTGGAGAACCGCCGGGAGGCCATCGCCCGGGCCATGCTGGAGGCAAAGCCGGACGACATCATCGTCCTGTGCGGCAAGGGCCACGAGACCTATCAGGAGATCAACAAGGTCAAATACCACCTGGACGAGCGGGAAGAGGTCGCGAAAAACTTATGATTACACTGAAAGAAGCCGCCGCCTGGTGCAAGGGCAGCGTGCTGCCTGAATATGAGAACGTAAGCTTCGAGGGCGCGGAGAACGACTCCCGGCAGATCCGGCGGGGGCAGCTTTTCGTCGCCCTGCAGGCGGCCCGGGACGGCCATGATTTCATCGGCAAGGCCATGGAGGCCGGCGCCGCGGCCGCTCTGGGCCAGCGGCAGCTCCCCGGGGTGCCCATGATCGTGGTCCCGGACAGTCTGACCGGGCTTCAGCAAATCGCCGCCTGCTGGCGGAACAGCCTGGCCTCCACCTGCTTCATCGGCCTGACGGGCAGCGTGGGCAAGACCACCACCAAGGAAATGACCGCCGCAGCCTGTTCCACCGTCTACCGGACCCAGTGGACCCAAAAGAACTACAACAACGACATCGGCGTCCCCCGGACCCTGCTGGATCTGCGGCATGAGACCCAGGTCGCCGTGGTGGAGATGGGCATGAACCACGCGGGAGAGCTCTCCCGCCTCACCCGGATCGCCCGGCCGGAGATCGCCGTCATCACCAACATCGGCACCATGCACATCGAGAATCTGGGGTCCCGGGAGGGGATCTGCCGGGCCAAGCTGGAGATCTTAGAGGGTCTGCAGCCCGGCGGCGTCGCCGTCCTCAACGGCGACGAGCCCCTGCTGCGGGCCGCCGCCCCCGCCTGCGACACCCGGTGGTTCGGCTTCGGACCCGACTGCGATCTGCGGGCGGAGGATCTGGAACTGGGGACCGACGGCTCCGTCTTCACGGCGGTGTGCCGGGACCACCGGGTCCGGGTGGAGCTGCCCGCTCCGGGCATCCACAACGTCACCAACGCCCTGGCGGCCCTGCTGGCCGCCCGCTGCGCGGGGGTCCCCCTGCGGGCCGCCGCGGAAGGGCTCCGGTACTTCGTCAACACCGGCGACCGTCTGCGCACCTATGAGCAGGCGGGCTTCACCATCGTGGCCGACTGCTACAACGCCGGACCGGAGTCCATGAAGGCGGCCTTCGAGGTGCTGAAAACCATCCCCGCCCGAGGCAGGCGCATCGCCGTGCTGGGCGACATGCTGGAGCTGGGGGACTTTGCCCCCGCCGCCCACCGGACCGCGGGCGAACAGGCCGCGGAAGCCGCCGACCTGATTTTGGCCTACGGCCCCCTCTCCCGGGAGCTCGTCTCCGCCGCAGGCGATCGGGCCCGCCATTTCGACACGCGGGAAAACCTGCTGGCCGCCCTGCGGGAAGCGGCCCGTCCCGGCGACGTCATCCTCTTCAAAGCCAGCCACGGCATGCACCTGGAGCAGGTTTTGGAGAACTTCACAGCGTAGGGGCCGATGCCCACATCGGCCCTCTCCCGTCAAACTCCATGCTTTTTGGGCCGATGTGGGCATCGGCCCCTACGAAAAGAGATACGGAGGAACTCCCCATGAAAGACGGACAAATTCTGATTATCTTATTGTCGATTATTCCCTGCTTCCTGATCGCCCTGGTTGCCGGGCGGTATATGATCCCCTGGCTGAAGTCCATGAAAACCGGCCAGAAGATCCGGGAGATCGGCCCCCGCTGGCACAAGGGCAAGGAGGGCACCCCGGCGATGGGCGGCCTCATCTTCATCGGCACGGCCTTCCTCGGCTGTCTGATCCTGTGTCTGGTGTTCCACAGCTGGACCTCGGCCCTGGTCTTTGCCTTTGCCCTGGTCTTCGGCGCCATCGGCTTTTTTGACGATTTCCGCAAGATCAAGAAAAAACAGAACGAGGGCCTGACGGCTCCTCAAAAGTTTGTCCTTCAGCTGGCGGCCTCCGCCCTCTATCTCTACATCCTCTACCGGACCGGCCACCTGACCGGCGATCTGAGCGGCAGCCAGGCAAACGACCTGACCTGCAATCTCTGGATCCCCTTCACGGATATCATCTGCAAGATCCCCATCTGGGTCTACATTCCCTTCGCGATCTTTGTGATCGTGGGCTGCGTCAACGCGGTGAACCTCACCGACGGCATCGACGGCCTGGCCTCCGGCGTCACCGTCCCGGTCATGGTCTTCTTCCTGGTGACGGCCATCTGCGTCAAGAAGGCGGAGCTGGCCATCTTCCCCGCCGCGCTGATCGGCGGCCTCCTGGGCTTCCTCTGCTACAACTTCCACCCGGCGAAGGTCTTCATGGGCGACACCGGCTCCCTCTTCCTGGGGGGCGCGGTCTGCGGCATGGCCTTTGCCCTGAATATGCCACTGATCCTGGTGCTGGTGGGTCTGGTCTACATCGTGGAGACCCTGTCCGTCATTCTCCAGGTTGGGTACTTCAAGCTCACCAAGCGCCTCTGCGCCGACCACAAGGGCCGCCGCATCTTCAAGATGACCCCCATCCATCACCACTTTGAGATGTGCGGCTGGTCCGAGATCAAGATCTGGGTGGTCTTTGTAACGGTCAGCGTGATCATGTGCGTGATCGCGTTTATTGCCACCGCAGCGCTGCGCTGATTCGCATAATTGAGAATTGAGAAGTGAGAATTGAGAATGGAAGGTATCCCTTCGTGAGGATTTGAATTCATTTTTCAATTCGTAAATTGAAAAATACCTCAAATTCTCAATTCTCAATTCTAACTTCTCAATTTGGCAAGGAGGCGCCTATGGCACTGTTCAAGCACAAAACGATAGACGACGCCAAGCCGAAGGAGGACGTCACCGGTCTGCTGGATATGCCCTTTTTGGTGCTGGTGGTCCTGCTGCTCATGATCGGCCTGGTGATGATGTTCTCGGCCAGCTACGCCCGGGCCATGTGGGACACGGGCAACTCCGCCTATTACTTCGTCCGCCAGGCAATCTTCGCCGTGAGCGGTCTGGCGGTGATGCTGGTGGTGGGCCGTCTGAATTACTTTATCTGGTTCCGGACGGCTCTGATCATCCTGGGCGTCTCCCTGGTGCTGCTGGCTCTGGTGCCGCTCATCGGCGTGACGGTCAACGGCGCCAAGCGCTGGATCTCCATCGCAGGCATCCGCTTCCAGCCTTCGGAGCTGGCAAAGCTGGGCATGATCCTGTCCTTCGCCGCCATGATGTCGGCCTGGCAGGACAAGATGGAGAGCTTCCGCTACGGCGTGCTGCCCTACGCCCTGATCTTAGGGGCCATCGCGGGCCTGCTGATCCTGGAAAAGCACCTGTCCGCCACCATGATCGTGTTCATCATCGGCGCGATCATGATGCTCCTGGGCGGCACGAAAAAGCGCTGGTTCCTCATCGGCGGCATTCTGATCCTGGTCTTCCTGGGCATCTATCTGGCGGTCCAGGGCTACGCCGGGCGGCGCTTCTCCACCTGGCTGGATCCCTGGCAGGATCCGCTGGGCAAGGGCTATCAGGGCATTCAGTCCCGCTACGCCATCGGCTCCGGCGGCTTCCTGGGCCTGGGTCTGGGCCGCAGCCGCCAGAAATACCTCTATCTCCCCGAAGAGCACAACGACTACATCTTCGCCATCGTCTGCGAGGAGCTGGGCTTTGTGGGCGCCGTCGGCATCCTGCTGCTCTTCGCTCTGCTGGTGATCCGGGGCTACTGGATCGCCATCCACGCCCGGGACCGCTTCGGCACCCTGGTCGCCGCGGGCCTGACCACCAAGCTGGGCATCCAGGTCTTCTTCAACGTGGGCGTGGTCTCCGGCCTTCTGCCCCCCACGGGCATTTCCCTGCCCTTCTTCTCCTACGGCGGCACGGCTTTGCTGCTCCAGCTCTTCGAGATGGGCGTCATCCTGGCCGTATCCCGCTGGTGCGTCAACAAAGAATCGCTCGGGAGGAGTAAGCCATGAACGTAGTCTTCACCTGCGGCGGTACCGCCGGTCATATCAACCCCGCCCTGGCGGTGGCGAACCTGCTCCGGGAGCGGAAGCCCGACGCGAAGATCCTCTTCGTGGGGGCCGAGGGCGGCATGGAAACGAAGCTGGTCCCCCGGGAGGGCTACGAGCTGGAGACCGTCAAGGTCGCCCCCTATCTGCGCAAGCTGACCCCCAAGGCGATCAAGCACAACCTCACCACTCTCTTCGACCTCCGGGCCGCCCGGAAGAAGGCCGACCGGATCATCCGGGAATTCCGGCCCGACGTCATCGTCGGCACCGGCGGCTATGCCTCCTACCCCATGCTGCGGCAGGGGGCCAAGCGGGGCGTCCCCACCGCCGTCCACGAGGCCAACGCCATGCCCGGCCTCACCACCCGCATGGTGGCGGACTCCGCCAGCCGGATCATGGTCTGCTTCGAGGAGAGCAAGAACTACTATAAGAACCCCGAGCGCGTGGAGGTCGTGGGCATGCCCGTCCGCAAGGAGTTCCTCTACACCACCCGGGCCGAGGCCCGGAAAAAACTGGGCCTGGGCGACGAGCCCCTGCTGGTCTCCGCCTGGGGCAGCCTGGGCGCCCGGGAAATGAACAAGCGCATGGCCGACTTCCTGGCCCTGGAGGTCCGGGACGGCTGTCCCTGGCGCCACGTCCACGCCACCGGCAGCTACGGCTGGCGCTGGATGCCGGATCTGGTCAAAGAGAAGGGCGTGGATCTGACGGCCCACCCCGAGCTGGAGCTGCGGGAGTATATCCACAACATGCCGGATCTCATGGCCGCGGCGGATCTGATCCTCACCCGGGCGGGCGCCTCCTCCCTCAACGAGCTGGAGGCCTCCGGGACCCCCTGCATCATCATTCCCTCCCCCAACGTCACCGACAACCACCAGGAGAAAAACGCCCGGGTCCTGGAGCGCAGCGGCGCGGCGCGGGTCCTTCTGGAGCCCGGCCTCAGCGCCGAGGCCCTCTATGACGCAGCCAAAGAGCTGATGAACGACGCCGAAGCCCGCCGGACCATGCAGGAAAATCTCCGGAAAATGGCCGTGGTGGACAGCGCGGAGCGGATCTACAACACGATCCTGGAGCTGGCCGCCCGGAATCATTGAGAATTGAGAGTTGAGAATTGAGAATTGCACGCCGATTCTCCATCCTTCTCAATTCTAAATTCTCAATTCTCAATTCACCGCCCCCGCCTCCCCCGCATAGGATAGCCCATCAAGCTATGCAAGGGGGCCGGATCTTGGAAATCTTACGCATCACCGGCGGCCGTCCCCTCCGGGGGACGCTGGCGGTCCAGGGGAGCAAGAACGCCGTGCTGCCGATCCTGGCGGCGACGGCGGCCATCCCCGGCCGCTTCACCCTCTCCAACTGCCCGTCCATCCGGGACGTGGCCGTGACCCGGACCATTCTGGAGGGCCTCGGCCTCTCCGTCGCAGGACGGGACGAGGTCCTGTCCATCGACAGCACCGGCCCCGTGGGCTCCGGCCCGGACCCGGTTCCGGCCGGACAGCTCCGTTCCTCGGTCCTGCTGCTGGGCGCTCTGCTGGCCCGTCTGGGCGAGGCGGCGATCCCCCTGCCGGGGGGCTGCGTCCTGGGAGCAAGGCCCCTGGACCTGCATCTCCGGAGCCTGGAAGCCCTGGGCGTCCAGGTCCGCTGCGAAAACGGACGTCTTCTCTGCCGGGGCAGGCCCTCCGGCGGCGCAGTTCTGCTTCGCTACCCCAGCGTGGGGGCCACGGAAAATCTGATCCTGGCCGCCCTGGGCGCGGCGGGCCCCGTCCTCATCCTGGGGGCCGCCAGAGAGCCCGAGATCTGCGACCTGGCCGCGTTCCTCACCGCCTGCGGGGCCGAGATCCGAGGCGCGGGGACCTCCTGCGTCCGGGTCCTTCCCGGGCCCCTCCACGGGGCCGCCCACCGGATCCTGCCGGACCGGATCGAGGCCGCCACCTGGCTCTGCGCCGCCGCGGCCACAGGGGGCGACCTGAGCCTGAGCGCGCTGCTGCCGGATCAGCTTCGCCCCGTTCTGAACGTCCTGTCCCGGGCGGGCTGCGAGATCACGGAGGCAAAGGACCGGCTCCGGCTTCGGGCCGACGCCCTCCGCGCCCCCGGGCCCATCGTCACGGGGCCCTGCCCCGCCTTTCCCACCGACGCCCAGGCCCCGGTCATGGCGGCCCTGCTCCGGGCCGCGGGGATTACGGTCATCGAGGAGACGGTCTTCTCCGACCGCTTCCGCCACGTTCCCGGCCTGCGGGCCTTCGGGGCCGACGTGGAGATCACCGGCCGGATCGCCCGGATCCGCGGCGTGGACCGGCTCCACGGCGCAGCGGCCGCCGCCACGGACCTCCGGGGCGCCGCCGCCCTGGTGATCGCCGCCCTGGCCGCCGAGGGCGAGAGCCGGATCACCGACGCCCGCCACCTGGACCGAGGCTACGCCCGCTTCGCGGAGCGCCTGCGCGCCCTCGGCGCGGACGCCGCGGAAGTCGGCTGACAATTCGGATTTGTAGAGCTCTCGCCGTAGGGGCCGGCGTCCCCGACGGCCCGCACGTATCAGATAACGGCATGTTCGGGGCGTCGGGGACGCCGCCCCCTACGGCGCTACAAATCCCGCTTTTGCGGGATCCCGTCATTCATTTTTTGTTTTGCATCTTGCATGTTACAACGTACATACCCGGAGGACAGCTATGGAAGAGAACAAGAGAAAACGTCCCGGAGATCACGTCATAAAGGAGCGGCCCCGGACGCCGGCCTCCCGGCCGAAGTCCTCCCGCCCCAGGACCGGCAGCGCCGCGAGCCGTGAGGCCGCTCGAAAGGAAC
This sequence comes from uncultured Clostridia bacterium, assembly GCA_947164825.1. Taxonomy (GTDB): domain Bacteria; phylum Bacillota; class Clostridia; order Oscillospirales; family Oscillospiraceae; genus JAFRPC01. The sequence goes on along the minus strand of CAMUYE010000005.1, from coordinate 37,887 downwards.
GCCTCTCCGGCCGGGAACAGCCTGCCCGCGGGGAAGAGAGCGCCGAAGAGGAAAAGCCTCCCCGCAGGGAGCGGGGTTCCAGGCAGGAGAAGTCCGTCCGAAGCGAGCACGCCTCCGAGGGGGAAAAGCCTGTCCGAAGGGATCGTTCCTCCGGGCGGGAGAAGCCTGTCCAAAAGGAGCTGCCCGTCCGTAAGGCCCCCGCCGCCGAGAAGCAGGACGCCCCGGGATCCGCCGGTCCCGGCGCGGAGAAGGACCGCCGCCGATCCCTGCGAAAGAAAAAGCCCCACCGCGTCTACAACACGAACTTCGCCTTCGCGATCGTCATCACGCTCTCGGTGGTGGCAGTGATCTGGCTGAGCCTGCATATTTTCTTAAAAGTGAAACAGATCCAGGTCGTCCTGCCCACGGATGAGAGCGGTCAGGTCCACTCCTATTACACCGAGGACGAGCTTCGCGACGCCTCCGGCATCAACGTGGACGACAACCTGCTCAGTCTCAGCAAGCCCGCCGCAGCGGCCCGGATCCACGCGGCCCTGCCCTATGTCAGCGAGGTCCAGATCAAAAAGCAGCTCCCCTCCACCGTGATTATCAGTTTCACGGAATTCGACGTCACCTACGGCATTCAGGACGAGCAGGGGGGCTGGTGGCTCATGAGCCGAGAGGGCCGCATTCTGGAGGCCGCCAGCGAAGAGACGGTCCGGGGCCACCTGATTGTTACGGGCATGCCGATCCAGGTTCCCCAGGTGGGCGACGCCTTCAAGCCCGCCGCCACGGAAGGCGCGGACATGTCCGAGATCGCCAACAAGCAGACGGTCGTGCTGCAGCTCATCCCGGCTCTGGAGCAGAGCCCCTTCGTCAAGCAGCTCGACCGGGTGGACGTGAGCACCTCCTATGATCTGACCCTCTGGTGGAGCGGCGGCCGCTACGAGATCAAGCTGGGCACCACGGAACGGCTGGAATACAAGCTCCAATACTTCCAGACCATCCTGGAAAACGGCTCCATTGAGAACAAATCCGGCACCGTCGATCTGACCTTCAACGAGGACGACCACGCGCATTTTCTGCCATTCTCGTAAAAAGTTTGTGAAAAAAGCAAAAAAAAACAGAAATTTCTATTGACCAAACGGATTTGACAGGTTAAAATAGAAAGGTATAAAAGCGTCTATCTCGCATAAAATACATTTCGGATACGATCCAATGATTACAGATACATAGGAGGACAAACCCATGGCAGATTATCCTGAAAAAGTTGTAAATATCAAGGTCATCGGCGTCGGCGGCGCCGGCAACAACGTCGTCAACCGGATGCTCAGCGCGGGCGTGGAAGGCGTGGACTTCCTGGTCGTCAACACCGACCGCCAGGATCTGAACAAGTCCCACTGCCCCAATAAGCTTCCCATCGGTGAGAAGCTGACCGGCGGCATGGGCGCCGGCTCCAAGCCCGACATCGGCAAGAAGTCCGCCGAGGAATCCCGCGCGGCCATCGCCAAGGCTCTGGAAGGAGCCGATATGGTCTTCATCACCGCCGGTATGGGCGGCGGCACCGGCACCGGCGCCGCTCCGATCATCGCCGATCTGGCCCACGAGGCCGGCATCCTCACCGTCGGCGTGGTCACCAAGCCCTTCCGTTTCGAGGGCGCCAACCGGATGCGCCAGGCCGAGGCCGGCATCGCCGCCCTGTCCGACAAAGTGGACTCCCTGGTCGTCATTCCCAACGACCGGCTGAAATATGTCACCGACCAGAAGATCACCTTCGCCAACGCGTTCGGGATCGCCGACGACGTGCTGAAGCAGGCCGTGACCTCCATCTCCGAGCTGGTCAGCTACTCCGAGCGGGTCATCATCAACCTGGACTTTGCCGACGTCTCCGCCGTCATGAAGAACGCTGGCCGCGCCCACATGGGCGTGGGCACCGCCTCCGGCCGCGACAAGGCCGAGCAGGCCGCTATGGCCGCCGTGGCCTCTCCCCTGCTGGAGACCTCCATCAACGGCGCCACGGGCGTGCTGATCAACGTCACCGGTTCCCAGGATCTGAGCCTGGACGACGTGGAGACCGCTTCCAACATCGTCATGGAGGCCGCCAACCCCGAGGCCAACATCATCTTCGGCGCCACCTTCTCCGAGGAGTTCGAGGATGAGATGCGGGTCACCGTCATCGCCACCGGCTTCGATTCCGAGCCCAAGGCCGAGGAGCAGAAGCCCGAGCGCCGGGCCTTCTCCAACCTGAACAGCGACTACGGCAACCGTCCCGCCGCCCCCACCGGCAACCGTCCCGCTCCCGCCCCCGCCAACCGCGACGGCGACATCAACGACATCGACGAGATCTTCCGGATCTTCAAGAAATAAGTCTACTGGAAAACCGCATCCCCCGGCCGGTCCGGGGGATGCGGTTTATTTGCTTTTGTTTACATAATTCAGTCGACAAAAAGCGACGCATTATGGCCGTCTCCCGGTTGGATATGCGCCAAACGGGCTGTGCAAATCCGCGCATGTTCCACATGAAATACGGAAAAACCCCCGCTTTCACCGGAGTTTTTCACACTTTCCACAAGGTTTTCCACCGGCGCAAGTATATTCATCCGGAATACGACAAATTTTCACTCGTTAACATAATTCAGTTTCCCTGTAAAGAAACAGGGCAGATTATGCCGCGCGCGGCAGCAGAAGGCTCGGCAGGACGGGTAAGGAATTCACCGGCGGCCGTGCGGACAATCGGGATTTGTCGCTCCGTAGGGGCCGATGCCCACATCGGCCCTCACACCGATACGGGAACGGGCCGATGTGGGCATCGGCCCCTACGGGCGTTTTCGCAACATCCCGACAAATTCCGATTTGATCGTTCGATTTGAATAAAAGAAGCCCCCGGAGCCTGTGCTCCGGGGGCTTCCGATTGTCTGTGATCGCTTGTCTTACCCCTCGATGAGGATCGTGCGCTTCTCGGGGAGCTTGGGGGCAGTCTTCTTGGGGACGTTCAGCTTCAGAACGCCGTCCTCGAAGTGGGCCTTGATATCCTCCTCGGTGAGGGCGGAGCCCACGTAGAAGCTGCGCTGCATGGCGCCGGCGTAGCGCTCCTGGCGGATGACGCGGCCCTTCTTGTCGGTCTCGTCCTTGTCCAGGCCCTTGGTGGCGCTGATGGTCAGATAGCCCTTCTCCAGGCTGAGCTCGATCTCGTCCTTCTTGAAGCCGGGCAGGTCGATGTCCACCTCGTAGTGGTCGTCGTGCTCCCGGACGTCGGTCTTCATCACGTGGGTGGCGTGCTTGCCGTAGAGCTGCTTCTCGGTGTCGGCCAGGCTGCGGCTCACAGGCCAGCGCATCCAATCGTCAAAGAAATCATCGTCAAAAATTCTGGGCATCAACATAAGTCATTACTCCTTTCACTCATTTACATGGTCCGCCTGTAGGGGCGCTCATTGAGCGCCCGTCCCGCCGGACGGTTGCTGTTTGCTTATGTAATTGAGCAAGGGTTCCGGGAGCTTTTTGCTCCCTTCCTTTGTTCTGGCCTTATTATACCACGTTTTTTAGCACTGTCAAGAGGAGAGTGCTAAACGTTTCGTGAAGCTTTTGTTATGAAACTGTGAACATACGGAACAATCGGGATTTGTAGCGCCGTAGGGGGCGGCGTCCCCGACGCCCCGAACATGCCGTTATCTGATACGTGCGGGCCGTCGGGGACGCCGGCCCCTACGGCGAGAGCTCTACAAATCCGAATTTAAGACCCGAACAGCTCCGCCAGCCAGTCCAGGACGCGGAATTTGAAGCGCACGGTCGGCGCGTCGGAGCGCATATATTCGATCTCGCTGTCGGTCAGGCCCGCGGCGACGGCTGCCTCGTCGAAGGCCGCCGCTTCCTCCTCCGGCTCCGCGGCGGGGAGACAGAGGGCCGGAAAGGCCACGCACCACCAGTTGTGCCCCTCCCCTGCCCCCAGGGTGATCCGCAGGGCGCGGTAATTCCCGGCGGGGAGAGAGAAGCTCCCGTAGTCCCGGCGGGGAAAACGCTCCCAGCCCAGGGAGGCGGCGGCGGGCTCTCCGGTGCCCAGGGTCCGGGCGGCGCTGTCCTCCAGGGCGGGGAGGGCCCGGGTGAGGACGGCCGCGGCGGACTCCGCGTCGGCGCAGTCCGCGGTCAGGGCTGCCAGCTCCGGCAGAAGGGCGTCCCGGACGGCCAGCTTCCGGGCCTGGTCCCCAACGCTGTCCGAGGCCGCCACCACGTGAAGCCGGATCAGCCGCGAGGCCAGCTCCGACTGCTCCGCCGCCACCCGAAGGGACAGCGCGGCTCCCGACAGCAGCATCGTAACCAGCAGCAGGATCCCGTATCGTTTCATTTCATCAACCCCTGTCCAAACTCAACGCGCAGGGCAGCGCGTGCACTGAGTATGGACGGGGGCCGGTAGATTTATACCTCTGAAAAAAATTCGGCGATTTTTGAAAAAAACTATTGATTTTATGAACGCGAACGAGTATAATACATTTCTGCATGAGCACAAGTGCTTTTTGCCCACGATTTCAGATCAAGGAGGTGTAACCGTGCCCAACATCAAGTCCGCCAAGAAGAGAGTCGAGCTGTCCAAGGTCGCCAATGCCAGGAACAAGGCTGGCAAGTCCGCCCTCAAGACCGACATCAAAAAGTTCGACGCCGCTGTCCTTGAAGGTAATCGCGAGGCGGCTGACGCAGCTTACAAGACTGCCGTCAAGTCCGTGGACCAGGCTGTGAACAAGGGTCTTCTTCACAAGAATACCGCTGCCCGGAAGAAGAGCAGCATGACCCTGAAGCTCAACAAGCTGGCGTAATTCGCGTTCGAAAATATTCCCTTCCGGCTCAGACCGGAAGGGGTTTTTTCGTTTTATGCGGGCAAAAGCAGGCACGGCACCAAAAAAGAGAAATCCTTTTCGGGTTTCTCTTTCTATAAAGCTTTTTCATTCTTGAACTCGCCCGCAGTACCGCATGGGGAGAGCGCGAGAGGGGAGGGTATGCCCCTCTCGCATTTGAGCGAAGCGGAGCCAATCGTGCCGCAGACACGGCACCAAAAAGACAGCACCCTCAGCGAGGGTGCTGTCTTTTTGGTGACCCGTACGGGACTCGAACCCATGTTACCGCCGTGAAAGGGCGGTGTCTTAACCACTTGACCAACGGGCCTGGTAGCGGCAATCTGATTCGAACAGATGACATACCGGGTATGAACCGGGTACTCTACCAGCTGAGTTATGCCGCCATATTGACGCCGCCCGCGCGCCGGGCGGGCTCGAACAAGCATGGAGTATTATAGCGGATGCGCACGGATTTGTCAAGTATTATTTTTTTGCTTCTTGCGGGTATTTTTTTGCTTCTTGCGGGTTTTTTATCCTGGGATGGCAGGCTTGACAGCAAGGCGCGGGGCGTGTATGATGACAGCAGGAGCGTGATGCCATGAAGCGTTCGATCTGTGCCCTTCTTTTGATCTTTCCGCTGATTCTTCTCTGCCCGGCGGGCTGCGCGGAACCCGATTCGCCGTTCCCGATCGCTGAAACAGCCCAAAGCGCCGCGCCGCCCACCCTGCCCCAACTCACAGCGGCTCCCCCGGAACCGACCCGCGCGCCAACAGAGCCCGCTGCCGAAACGGTCCCTGCGGAGCCTCCCGCCCCTGTCCCGACCACGTGTGAGCCGGTCCCCTCCTCCACGGAGCCGGAGGCCGATCCCCTGAAGGAGGCGCTGGCGGAGATGACCCTGGAGGAAAAGGCGGCCCAACTGCTGGTGGTAAAACCGGAGTCGATGACGGGCCGCGACTCTTATCTGACGAAACCGGACGCCGCCTTCGGCGCGGCCTTTGACCGCCTGCCCGTGGGCGGAGTGCTGCTCCTGGGCGGGAACCTGAAAAACCCGGCGCAGACGAAAGCCCTGCTGGCGGAGCTGCAAAGCATGAGCCGGGAACGGACCGGCCTGCCCCTCTTCCTCTGCGTGGACGAGGAGGGCGGCTCCGTGGCCCGGATCAGCGGAAACGCGGCCTTCGGGGTCCCGAAGATCCCCGCCATGTCCACGGTACACGACACGGAGACCGCCCGGGAGCTCGGGCGGACCATGGGGGCCTATCTGCGGGAGCTGGGCTTCAACGTGGATTTCGCGCCCTGCGCCGACGTGCTGACGAACCCGGCCAACCGGGTGGTGCGGGACCGCTCCTTCGGCTCCGATCCCGGGCGGGTCACAGAGCTGGCGGGAGCTCTGGCCGAGGGGCTGCTGGAGGAGGGGGTCCTTCCCTGCTGGAAGCACTTCCCGGGCCACGGCGGCACCGCCGAGGACTCCCACAAGGGCTTCGCCGTCCTGCACCTGGACCGGTCGGCCCCGGAGGAGGCTCCGGAGCTGCGGCCCTTCCTGGCCGCCGCCGCGGAGGGCGCGCCTATGATCATGACGGGCCATATTACCGTCCCGGAGCTGGACCCGGAGCGGCCGGCCTCTCTCTCCCCCGCCCTGCTCTCCCTGCTGCGGGGCCCGGAGCGGCGCTACGACGGTCTGCTGATCACCGACGCCCTGGGCATGGGAGCCGTCACCGAGAGCTTCGGCCCCGGAGAGGCCGCGGTGCTGGCCGTTCTGGCCGGAAACGACCTGCTCCTGGCTCCCGACGACCCGGAAACCGCCTGGCGGGCCATCGTGGACGCCGTCCGGGACGGGACCATCCCGGAAGAGCGGATCGACGAAAGCGTTTATCGAATCCTTCAGGCGAAAAGCCGACTGCAAAAATAAGAAGGAAAAAGTAAGAAGTAAGAATTGGACCGAATCCAAGCTCTTACTTCTTACTTTTTTACTTATTACTTCTTACTTCTTACTTGTCCTGCTGCGGGGCGTATTCCGCAGTCAGGGTCGTGCCGTCGCTGGTGATCAGAACCGGCGCGATCCGGGTGAGGAAGGTCTCAACGCCCTTGTCCGCTAAGAGGGCCAGGGTCTCCGGATCCTCGGGCTCGGCGTTGGAGGAGGTAATGAGGGCCCGGGCGGGGGCAGTCTCGGCGATCAGCTCCCGGAGGGTGGCCTGCCAGACGCCGTGATGGGGCAGCTTCACCAGATCGTAACGCCCCGGCTCCGTTTTCAGAAACTCCGCCAGCCGCAGATCCTCCGCGTCGCCGCAGAAGAGCAGGCGCTTGGCTCCGTGGGTCACGGAGACGATCAGGGAGGAGTTGTTGCTCTCGTCCCGGTCGTAGCTCTCCCTGGCCGGAGGGTCCACGGCGAAGGTCACGTCCCCGAGCTGGAAGGTCAGGGGCTCCCGGACGGTGACGGGCTCGATGCCGGAAGCCTCCACCGCGGCGGCGTACTTTTCGTAGGCCTCGGCCCCCTCCTTGGGGCAGTTGCTCTGGAGGATGGTCCCGACGGGAAAGTCGGAGATCAGCTTCTTGGCCCCGCCCACGTGGTCCTTGTCGAAGTGGGTCAGGATCAGATAATCCAGCTTTTTGACGCCCAGCTCGTCCAGCTTGGCGAGAACGGTCTTGCCGAAGCCGCTCTCCCCCGTGTCGATGAGCACGGCTCCGGCCTCGTTCCAAAACAGGAAGGCGTCGGCCTTGCCGGCCTGGAAGCACCAGATATTCAGCTCCGACGTAACGGGGGCGGCGGCCTCCGAACTCGCGGGAGAAGCGCTTTCCGAACTCGCGGGCACGGCGGAGGCGGTGGGCTCCGGCGGCGTCACACAGCCGGTCAGCAGGGCGGTCAGGGCGACCAGCACGGCGAGGAGTTTGAATTTCATGGGTAACATCCCCCTTGTCAGTGTTTGGGCCATTGCAGCACGCTTGCCTTAACCGGGGTTTCGCAGATGGGCATCCGATTTCGCGCGCTGATCTGTAGGGGCGGCGATTACCTCCCCTGCAAGCAGGGGAGGTAATCGCCGCCCCTGCGGGCTCAGTGCAGCTTCAGGTCGCCTTCCTTGATCCAGCCCAGCTTGCGTTCAAGCTCGCAGAAGCCCCAGCTCAGCAGGGCGGGCAGGACGAAGCAGATCAGGATCATGCCGATCCAGTCCCAGGCGGTGACGGCGGCCTTGGTCCCGGCGGCCACGTCGTTGACCCAGCCGGTGTAGACGCCGATCTGGCCCACGAAGCCGCAGGTGCCCATGCCGGAGGATACGGCGGGGCCGTTCATCTCCAGCCGGAAGAGGCAGGTGGCCAGGGGCCCGGTGATGGCGGAGGCCAGGATGGGCGGGATCCAGGTCCGGGGGTTTTTGATGATATTCGGCATCTGCAGCATGGAGGTGCCGATGCCCTGGCTCACCAGGCCGCCCCAGCGGTTCTCCCGGAAGCTCATAACGGCGAAGCCCACCATCTGGGCGCAGCAGCCCGCCACGGCGGCGCCGCCGGCCAGGCCCGTCAGACCCAGGGCCGCGCAGATGGCGGCGGAGGAGATGGGCAGGGTCAGGGCGATGCCCACGACGACGGAGACCAGAATGCCCATGAAGAAGGGCTGGAGCTCGGTGGCCCACATGATGAGATTGCCCACCCAGCTGGCGGCCTTGCCGATGGGAGGCGCAATGAGCATGGCCAGCAGAACGCCCACCAGGGTCGTCACGGCGGGGGTCACCAGGATGTCCACCTTGGTCCGCTTGGAGACCAGCTTGCCGCACTCGCAGGCGATGATGGCGAGGACGTAGACCGCCAGGGGACCGCCGGCGCCGCCGAGCTCGTTGCCGGCGAAGCCCACGGCCACCAGGGAGAAGAGGACCAGGGGGGAGGCCTTGAGGGCGTAGCCGATGGCAACCGCGATGGCGGGGCCGCACATCTTGAAGGCGTAGTCGCCCACCTTGACCAGCAGCTCCACGCCGAGCTGCTGTCCGAGGGTTTTGATAATGGTTCCGATCAGCAGGGAGGCAAAGAGGCCCTGGGCCATGGCGCTCATGGCGTCGATGAAATAGCGCTTGGGCGACAGCTCGATGTTCTGCTGCCTGAGGTATTCCTTGAAGCGGGACATGGTTTTCTCCTTCTGCGGCGCTCCCCGCCGCGGGTGTTTTTTTGCGTCAGTTCCATGCTATATTCCGTATATTCTGTGTTTCATCATATACGATTCTCCGGGGAAAGTCAAGCCCATTCTCCAGGGGGGAAACGCCCGTAGGGTACGATCATGCCCGCGCAGCGGGACGATCGTACCGCTCCGCCGTCAGGCGGAGAACGACATGCTTCTTGCGCATCGTTGTCGCCCTGCGGGCGACCGGTACGATCGTCCCCGCCTTGACGGCGGGGCTTGATCGTACCCTACGGGATTGTTTCCTGTTGCCTGTTGCCTCGGCTCGGGCGGGAGGCGGATCGCCGCTCCTACAGCGTTTCCTGTTTCAGCGCGTCGATGGGGTTGTCCTTTTTGATCTTGCCGGTGGCGTAGAGCATGGTGGCGAAGACCACCAGGAAGACGGAGCCGGCGGCGATGGCCATGGCGGTCCAGGGGATGCGGAAGGCGCCCTCGAAGGCGTTGTTGACGGCCCTCCAGATCAGCCAGCTTACGCCGATGGAGACCGGCAGGCCCAGGAGCAGGGCCTTGGAGCCGTAGAGCAGGCACTCGAAGCGCATCATCCGCCCGAAGGCCCGGTCCCCCATGCCCACGGATTTCAGGGTGGCGAACTCCCGCCGCCGCAGGGCCACGTTGGTGGAGATGGTGTTGAAGACGTTGGCCGCCGCGATCAGGGAGATCAGCACGATGAAGCCGAAGGTGAAGACGTTGAGCACCAGCAGGAAGGCCTGGGAGCTCTCCCGTCCGTCGCGGGTGTCGTAGACGTCGGTCCTGTCGCCCAGGCCCAGGGCGTCCAGCTGCTCGGTCAGCGCCTTCTGCCCCGCGGCGTGGTTTGCCGCGTTGAAGAAGAACTCCGGCGCGCCCTTCGCCTCCCGGCCCGCCACGGCCTCCGCGGCCGACAGGGGCAGGAAGAGGCTGAATTCCTCCCGGTAGGAGCTCAGGGGCAGCTCGTCGGTGATGGCGCCGACGCGCAGGGGCTGCCGCTCCTCCACCTCCTCGGCTGGCAGGCGCAGGATCAGCTCCTCCTTCAGATGGCCCTCGGAGTCGAATTCCCCGTTCTCGGGATAGTAGAGGTAGGCTGTGTTCTTTCCGCTCTCCGGATCCGTCTCCTGATCCACCAGGAAATAGCCCTCTGGCTTCTTTTCCAGGAGCAGCTCCAGGGTCAGGGGCAGGGCGTCTGCCCGGAGGACGTCATAGGAGACGTAGCGGGTCCCCTCCCCCTCGTTCTGGAAGCCGTGCTGCTTGACGAAGGCAACGGCCAGGCCGTCCTCGGGGTTGAGACCGGTTTTGGCGCAGAGCCCGCGGTAGCTGGCCTCGTCGGTGAAGAAGACGTTGGCGTAGACCGACGCCTCCTCGTCGGGAAGCTGCCACATATCCGCGGCCTCCCTGCTCAGAGCGGCGGCGGGGAAGGCCGTCCCGCAGCTCCAGCGGAGCGCGCAGGCCCCGTCGGTGATCCCCTCGGTCATCCGGAGCTCCCGCAGCAGCTTCTCCAGGTCCAGAGACTCCTCCTCCGAGGACTCGAAACGGACGATCAGATCGCTGGCGTACTCGTTGGCGCTGCCGCCCACGTCCCGGCGCAGGGCGTCCGCAAAGCTGAAGGCCGAGATGAAGAGGACGATGCTCAAAAACAGGGAGATGACCGTGGAGCGGTACTGTTTGCGGCTGCGCTTGAAGTTCTTGGAGGCCAGGGTCCCGGGGAAGCCGAAGAGCTTGCCCGTGAGCCGGGATGTTCTGAGCTCCCGGGCCCGGACCTTCACGTCGGCGCTCTGGCGGATGGCGGAGATGGGCGAAAGCCGGGTGGCCCGCTTGGCGGGGATCCAGGCCGAGACCAAGGCCGTGAAGAGGCCGATCCCCGCGGCGATCAGCAGGGCCGGGACGCTGAGGGAGAGCCGCATGCTCACGTCCCCGGCGCCCTCCAGCCGGATCATGGTGTCAAAGGCCGGGCGCAGGAAGCGCAGGGTCAGGCCGATGCCGCCGCAGCCCACCAGCAGGCCGACGGGAATGCCGATCACGCAGAGCAGCAGGGCCTCGGTCAGCACCGTCCGGCGGATCTGCTTGTTCGTCGCGCCGACGGATTTCAGCAGGCCGAACTGCTTGGTCCGCTCGGAGACGGAGATGGAGAAGGAGTTGTAGATCAGGGCCACGGAGCCCAGGAAGATCAGGGCGAAGAGAATGGCCGCCAGGCTGTAGAGCACCCGCACCAGGAGCCGGTTCTCCGAGACGCCGGAGTAGAGCAGCAGATCCCGGTTCTCGCTCCGGGCGCTGCCGTAGGGGTGCTCGGCCAGGAAGCCCAGGGTGTCCCCGATCCGGTCCAGGGTGAAGAAGGCCTTGTGCTCCGCGCCGGCGGCGCCCACGGTCAGGGCCAGGGTGCCGGGCATCTCGTAGCCCTCGATGTCGCTGGAGAGCCGGTCGTACATGCCTACGACGGTGTAGTCCCTCGGGACGGTCCCGACCAGCCGTTCCTCCTCGAAGAGGTAGGGGTTGTGCTCCCCTAAGGGCAGGCCGTCCAGGGTCTCCCGGCGGCCCAGGTCCAGGCTCAGCCGCTGGCCCACCCGGAGCTCCGCCCCGGTGGAGGCCGAGGCCCGGTTGGAGATGATGATCTCGTGCTCGTTCTCGGGCAGCCGGCCCTCCAGGATGCGGACGGAGACCAGCTCCCGGAAGTTCTCCGACATGGCGCTGACGCGCAGATAGGGATAGACCTGGGTGCTGTCGCTGACCATGGCCCAGCCGACGCCGTCCAGGGTGGCGAGCTCGGCCAGTCCCTCCTGGCCCCGCAGCTCCGAGAGCTCTTCGTCGCTGATCTCATCGTACATGCCGTGGTAGGCGCCCACGTCCGCCGTCACCACGTCCACGAGATACTGCCGCCCGGAGGCGGCGCCCTCGGCCACGGCGGTGAACAGGGCCACGGAGAGGATGATGCCGATGACCGTCACCAGGGTCCGCACCCGGTTCTTCCCCAGACAGCGGCGGGTATATTGTGTCAGAATGTTCATGGTCAATCTGTTCCTTTCAGCAGGTTTCCAGCCAGAAGAGGCATCAGGCACCAGGCATCAGGCACCAGACCCGCCTGAGACCTTTTCTGAGAAACAAACCTATCCCACGCTTGAACGCTTCTGCGGCTTGAGGAACGCTTTTCGAACGGGGTATAGCGTGAACCACCACGCACCCGGTTCCGAGCGGTGCCTGATGCCTGATGCCTGATCTCTGATGCCTCGTCAGAACGGGAGGCGGCTTGCGGAAAACACAAGCCCACACAGGCGAGTAAAATCGTTTCGGTATTCATGCTCTTACCCTCTCGTCGCGTACGATTTTTCCGTCTTCGATGCCGATGATCCGGTCCGCCTGGAGGGCGATGGATTCATCGTGGGTGATGACGATCAGCGTCTGGCCGTAATGCCGGTTGGAGTATTTCAGGAGCTGGACGATCTCCTGGCTGTTCTTGGAGTCCAGGTTGCCCGTGGGCTCGTCGGCCAGGACCACGGCGGGGGCGTTCATCAGCGCCCGGCCGATGGAGACCCGCTGCTGCTGGCCGCCGGAGAGCTGGTTGGGCAGGTTCTTGCGGCGGTCGGTCAGGGCCAGGGTGTCCAGGAGCTCCTCCAGCCGCTCCTTGTTGACCTCCCGCCCGTCCAGAAGGACGGGGAGGGTCATGTTCTCCTCGGCGGTGAGGACCGGGATCAGGTTGTAGAACTGGTAGATCAGCCCCACCTGGCGGCGGCGGAAGATGGCAAGCTGCTCGTCGTTCTGGGCGTAGACGTCCTGGCCGTCCACGAAGACCTTGCCCGCCGTGGGCCGGTCCACGCCGCCCAGGATGTGCAGCAGGGTGGATTTTCCGGAGCCCGAGGGCCCGATGATGGCCAGGAACTCCCCCTTCTCCACGGAGAAGCTGACGTCGTCCACGGCCCGGACCAGGTTCTCCCCGGCCCCGTAATGCTTCGACAGATGTTCGACCCGTAAAATCTCCATTTCTATCATCCTTTCCTGCCGGGCCTGCTGTAGCGGCGCACAGTGTGCGCCACGGCGTATGCCCAACTTCCTTTTGATGGCCCAATTATAACACCCCAATGTGACGATTCGGTGACTATTCGATAAGCGTTCTGTCATTTTACAAGCAAAGCGTGAGGAACGATCCATCATTCCTCACGCTTTGCTTTATACCGCTCCAACGTAAAACCGAAACGTGAACTTCGCTCCTCCCTCGGGCCGGTTGGCGGCCTGGAGGGTGCCGTTCTGGGCCGCGGCGATCTGCCGGGCCAGGGCCAGGCCGATGCCGACGCTGTGCTCCCCGGCGTTTTTGCCCCGGTAGAAGCGCTCAAAGAGCCGGGGCAGATCCTCCGGGTCGATGCCCGGTCCGGTGTCGGTGACGCAGATCTCCGTGAAGATCGGCGTCTGCCGGGCTGTCACCGTGACGGTCCCGCCCTCCGGGGTATGCTCCACGCAGTTCTTGACCACGTTGCCCAGGGCCTCGGCAGTCCAGGCGGGATCCGCGGTCAGGGCCGCGCCGCCCAGGTCCAGGATCAGCTCCTGGCCCTTCAGCTCCATGGGGATGCGGAGATTGCGGACCGCCCGCTCCGTGAGCTCCGCCGCGGTCAGCGGCTCCGGCTCGAAGCGCACCACCCCGGCGTCCAGCTTGGAGAGCTTCAGCAGGGTCTCCACCAGCCAGTCGATCCGCTCCAGGGAGCGTTTGAGCTCCCGGGTCAGACGCAGGCGTTTGGTCTCGTCCTCCTCCCCGGCCAGCAGGGAGAGCGTCAGGTTCATGGAGGTCAGGGGCGTGCGGAGCTGGTGGGAAATGTCCGCCAGGGCTCCGGCCAGCTCCAGCTTTTCGTCCGACAGCCGGTCCGAGGACTCCTTCAGCCGCAGGGTCATCTTGGCGATCTCGCTGCGCAGGATGGCCAGCTCACCCTCGGCGTTGTCCTCCAGAAGCTGATCCTGGCCGTGGAGGATCCGGTCCAGGGAGCGGCTCAGCGCCGCGATCTCCCTGTAACGCCGCCGGACGAACCAGACGTGCAGGCCGGTCAAGACCAGCCCCGCCCCCAGCACCAGCAGCGCGCAGAGCGGCGAAATCAGCAGCCCCAGCCCCGCCAGGACCAGACCCGCCGCGGCGCAGATCAGAAGCTCCCTTTTCAATTCCGGGTTTTTCAAATCCTTCATACCATTCCCTTTGTTCGCGTTTTGCGTTTTGCGTTTTGCATCTTGCATTTTGCATTTGGCCTCGGAGTTTCTGCCGTAGGGACAAGCATTGCTTGTCCGCGTTTGCGAAGCAAACAATCGCCGGCAGGCGATTCAGCGGCTCCCCGGACAGATTTGCCTCCGGCAAATTGCATTCGTGCCGAATGCCGGACAAGCAATGCTTGTCCCTACATTCATTTTGGGATCAAGCCTGCGGCGGCCTGGGGTCAGGCCGCCCTGCGGCGCGGGCTATTCGTCCATCCGGTAGCCGATGCCCCGGACGGTTTTGAACAGCCGGGGCTGCTGGGGGTCGTCCTCCAGCTTCTCCCGCAGACGTTTGATATAGACGGTGAGGGTGTTGTCGTTGACGAAGTCCCCGGCCACGTCCCAGATCTCCTCCAGCAGCCGTGCCCGGGTCAGGACCCGGCCCCGATTGGAGAGGAAAACCAACAGGATCCGGTATTCCAGGGCGGAGAGGGGCACCTCGGCCCCGTTTTTCGTCACCACGGCCTTGTCCGCGTCCACCCGAAGGCTGCCCACCGTCACCACGCTCTGGCTGCCGCAGCGCCGCAGGACGCTGCGCACCCGGGACGCCAGCTCCCGGGGCCGGAAGGGCTTGGCAATGTAGTCGTCGGCCCCCATGTCCAGGCCCGCCACCACGGAGCCCTCGTCGCCGGAGGCGGTGACGAAGATCACGGGCAGGCCGAAGCCCTTGGCCGCGGCGCAGACCCCGAAGCCGGAGCCGTCGGCCAGGGAGAGATCCACCAGCAGCAGATCGAAGGCCCCGGGACCCAGCAGGGCCTCGGCCTCCCGCTGTCCCGCCGCGGTGCGCACCTCAAATCCCTCGCCCCGGAGAAATTCGCTCATGGACCGGCTGATCGCCGGATCGTCCTCCACAACAAGCAGTCTGTTCAAAGCAAATCACCTCTTTTCGCCCATTATACCCGAAGAGCGCCGGATTTGCAAGAAGGCAGATCAGAAAGCGAAAATTGCTCTTGTATTTCCCCGGAAATATGGTATAATCTATTTGTCAAATCAAAATAAAGGAGTGTGTACTATGCCTCTGGTAACTACAACCGAAATGTTCAAGAAAGCCTATGACGGCGGCTACGCCATCGGCGCCTTCAACGTCAACAACATGGAAATCGTGCAGGGCATTACCGAAGCCTGCAAGGAAGAGCACGCCCCCGTCATCCTCCAGGTCTCCAAGGGCGCCCGCGCCTACGCCAACCACACCTACCTGGTGAAGCTGGTCGAGGCTGCCGTCATCGAGTGCCCCGAGATCCCCATCGCCCTGCATCTGGACCACGGCCCCGACTTCGAGACCTGCAAATCCTGCATCGACGGCGGCTTCACCTCCGTCATGATCGACGCCTCCTCCAAGCCCTTCGCCGAGAACATCGAGATCACCCGCAAGGTCGTGGAGTACGCTCACGATCACGGCGTGGTGGTCGAGGCTGAGCTGGGCACCCTGGCCGGCATCGAGGACGACGTCAAGGTCGCGGCCCACGCCGCCTCCTACACCCGTCCCGAGGAGGTCGAGGAATTCGTCGCCAAGACCGGCTGCGACTCCCTGGCCATCGCCATCGGCACCTCCCACGGCGCCTACAAGTTCACCGCCGCCCAGTGCACCCGCAACGAGAAGGGCATCCTGGTGCCGCCTCCCCTGCGCTTCGACGTGCTGGAGGAGATCACCAAGCGCCTGCCCGGCTTCCCCATCGTGCTCCACGGCTCCTCCTCCGTCCCCCAGAACTATGTCGCCATGATCAACGCCAACGGCGGCAAGATGCCCGACGCCGTGGGCATCCCCGAGGAGCAGCTGCGTGAGGCCGCCCGTTCCGCCGTCTGCAAGATCAACATCGACTCCGACCTGCGTCTTGCCATGACCGGCACCATCCGGGCCTTCTTCAACGAGCATCCCGAGAAGTTCGACCCCAGAGAGTACCTGAAGCCCGCCCGCGCCAACATCAAGGAGCTGGTCCGCCACAAGCTGATCGACGTCCTGGGCTGCGCCGGCAAGGCCTGAGCTCAACTGTAGGAACAAGCCGCCAAAAGGCATGGCTTGTCCGCCAATCCGCGCCTCGAAAGAGGCGCGGATTTTTCGTTCCCCAGGAATGCGGCAAAGCCGGATTTGTCGCACTGCCTTCCCCCTCGGGGGAAGGCTTTACGAGGGCTCGACAAATCCCGATTTTCAAAAATATTCCAACCCCCCTTGACAACGTAACAATGTTATGGTATTATGCAGACGTGATAACAATGTTACACATCGTTACGAAAGGAGGATATAAGCTATGGAACCCCTGATTTCCAAAAAGGAGCTGCTGGACATGTACGGGATCTCCTACGGGGCCCTCTACCGCTGGAAGCGGATGGGGCTGATCCCGGAGGACTGGTTTATCCGGCGCTCCGCCCCCACAGGCCAGGAGACCTGGTTCCGCCGGGAGCAGATCCTCCCCCGGATGGAGCTGATTTTAGAGCGCAAGGCTTCTCTGGAGGAGCTGGCCGCGGAGCTCAACCACCGGGAGACGCCCGCAGCGCCCGCGCCGAAGCCGGCACTGCTGATCCAGGACGCCTACGGCCTGCACCGCTACCCGCTGGAGGGTCTGGAATCCGTCCGCCTGGTCCTGGGGGACCGGCAAACCGAACTTTTGGAGGATTTGAAAGGAGTGTATCACGATGAATAACTACGGCAATCTGGAAATTTACGGCGTCGGCAGCCAGAACGGCGGACGCTTCGGCAAGGTCTTCATCGCCGGCTCCGGCAAGATCACCGGCGACCTGGAATGCGACTGCTTTGAGCTTCCCGGCGCGGGAAAGGTCGAGGGAGGCGGTCTGACCGTCCACGGCCCCATTGAGATCGACGGGGCGGGAAGGGTCGAGGGCGCGGTCCGGGGCGAGGCTCTGGAGGTCAACGGCTCCTTCAAGGTCGGGAACGGTCCCTGCGAGATCGGCGGCGACCTGGAGGTCAACGGCAGCTTCAAGGTCGAGAACGGCCCCTGTATCGTGGGCGGCAAGGCGGACGTCAGCGGCAGCTTCAAGGTCGCGGGGGACCTGAGCGTCGGAACCCTGGCGGTGGACGGCTCGACCAAGGTCGAGGGAAGCGTCAGCGCTGGGGAAATCGAGGTGGACGGGGTGCTGAAGGTCGAGGGCCCGGTCCAGGCCGAGAGCTTCCGGGCCGAGGGTGCGGTCCGCATCGACGGCCTGCTCAACGCCGAGACCGTGGAGCTGACGGTTTCCGGCGAGGACCGGATCGAGTCCATCGGCGGCGGCAGCGTCAGGGTCCGCCGGGGCGGAAGCGGCTTTTCCCTCTTCAGCGTCCAGAAGCGGCCTCACCTGAGCGCGGAGCTTATCGAGGCCGACGAGATCGACCTGGAATACACCGACGCCCGGACCGTCCGGGGCGTCAACGTCCGCATCGGCCCCGAATGCGTCATCGACCGGGTGGAATACTCCGGCAGTCTCAGCACCGCCCCCGACTGCACGGTACGGGAGAAAATCAGGCTTTGATACTCCGCCGAAGGCGGCGCCTGCCCTGGGGGACAGGCGCCGCCTTCCTGTCTGCAAAGCCGAATTTCCGTCCGCAAAGCAGGCTCTTGACAAGCGGCGGATCTTGTTGTATGATAGCGGCGATCGTTAACGACAATCGTTAAATTTTTTATGTTTTGGAGGCCATGATGGGACAGATCGTTTTACGTCTGGACCGCGTGATGGCGGACCGGAAGATCACGCTGAAGGACCTGGCCGACCGGGTGGGCATCGCCAACGTCAACCTCTCCAAGATCAAGACCGGCCATGTCTGCGCGATCCGCTTCTCCACCCTGGCGGCGATTTGTGAAGCCCTGGACTGCCAGCCGGGGGATATTTTGGAGTATGACCCCACCCTGCCCGACGTGGACTGCGACGGGGAATAAGGCGGACAAGCAGAGGGCCTTTGACGGGCCGTTGAGGACGCCGGCCCCTGCAGACGATTTATTTTGCATTTTGCACTTTGCATTTTGCATTTTGCATTTTGCGTTCCGACAAGGAGTGATGCCGTATGATATTCGGGAAACACATCAACCGCTACTACCTCCGCTACCTGCACATGCTGCTGATCGGACTGGCCGCCCTGGCGGCGGTGGACTATCTGCAGCTGCTGGTCCCCAAGCTCTACCAGATGGTCATCAACGGCGTCAACAACGGCGAGGTCCTGGTGGACGGGGTCATGGTGCCCTTTGACATGGACTTCCTGCTGGACCGGATCTGCATGCCCATGCTGACCATCATCCTGGCCATGATCATCGGCCGCTTCCTGTGGCGCGTCATGTTCCTGGGCACCGCCTTCAAGGTGGAGGAGAACATCCGCAACCGGATGTTCGACAATTCCCGGCGTCTGAGCCAGAACTATTACCAGGTCCACAAGGTGGGCAGCCTTATGAGCCTCTACACCAACGACCTGGACACGGTCTCGGAGTGTTTTGCCTGGGGCATTATGATGTTCTTTGACGCCCTGCTGCTGGCAGTCATGTCCCTGACCAAGATGTTCCGCATGAACTGGCTGCTGACCCTGCTCTCCCTGATCCCCACGGCCCTGCTGCTGGTCTCGGCCACCATCGTGGGCAGGTACATGATGAAGAAATGGGACGTCCGGCAGGAGGCCTTCTCCCGGCTCTCCGACTTCAGCCAGGAGAGCTTCTCCGGCATCGCCGTCATCAAGGCCTTCGTCAAGGAGGCCAAGGAGCTCATGGCGTTCCGGAAGCTCAACGAGGAGAACGAGGTCGCCAACGTGGAGCACACCAAGGCCGCGGTCCTGCTGCGGGTCCTGGTCATGGCCTTTGTGGAGAGCGTGGTCTGCATCATCCTGGGCTACGGCGGCTACCTGGTCTGGAAGGGCGTCTTCAACGCCGGTCAGCTGGTGGAGTTTATCGGCTACTTCACCGCGGTGATCTGGCCGGTCATGGCGGTCTCGGAGCTCATCGACATGAGCTCCCGGGGCAAGGCCTCTCTGAACCGGATCTCCGGCCTTCTGGACGCGGAGCCCGACGTGGTGGACGCCCCCGGGGCCGTGCCCCTGGAGCAGGTCCGGGGAGAGATCGAGTTCCGGGATCTGAGCTTCCGCTACCCCGACGGGGAGTATGACGTGCTGCAGCACGTCAGCTTCCGCATCGAGGCCGGAGAGAACGTGGGCCTGGTGGGCAAGACCGGCTGCGGCAAGACCACCCTGGTGGATCTGATCCTCCGGACCTACAACGTCCCGGATGGGACCCTCTTTGTGGACGGGCACGACGTGAACAGCATCACGATCCACTCCCTCCGGGAGGGCTGCGCCTACGTCCCCCAGGATAACTACCTCTTCTCGGAGACCATTGCCGAGAACATCGCCTTCGCCGTGGACGACGCAACCCGGGCGGAGGTGGAGGAGGCCGCCACCCTGGCGGACCTCTACAGCAACGTTCAGGAGTTCCACCAGGGCTACGACACCCTGCTGGGCGAGCGGGGCGTCACGGTCTCCGGCGGTCAGAAGCAGCGGATCTCCATCGCCCGGGCCCTGATGAAGAAGGCCCCCATCCTGATCCTGGACGACTCCGTCTCCGCCGTGGACACCCAGACGGAACGGGTCATTCTGGAAAACCTGCGGCGGACCCGAAAGGGCAAAACCACCATCCTCATCGCCCACCGGATCTCCACCATCCAGCAGATGGACAAGCTGCTCTACATGGAGGACGGTCGCATCGCCGCCGTGGGCACCCACGACGCGCTCTATGAGAGCTGCCCGGGCTACCGGAAGATGGTCGATCTCCAGAAACTTGAAGAGGAAGGAGGCGCCGATCATGCGTGAGTACCTTCCCATCCTGATCGTCGGCGCCGTCATCGGCGTCTTTGCAGTGGTCTTCCTGGTGGCCTTTCTGGTCCAGAAGGACAAGAAAAAGTCCATGGGCTGGGAGCGCAACATGCGCGACGGCGAGATCGTCCGGCGGCTCCTGCGCTACGCCAAGCCCTACCGGGGCTGGTTCATTCTGGTCTTCTTCATCATGCTGGTCTCCATCGCCTACGACGTGCTCTCTCCCCTGCTCGTGGGCCGGGTGGAGGAGCTGATCAAAGACCGCTTTGAGCTGCCGAAGCTCTTCTCCTACGTGGCGGTCTACGCGGGCATTCTGGTGGTCAGCCTGATCTCCACCTACGCCCAGGCCATGCTGCTGCAGAAGGTGGGACAGAAGATCCTCTCCCAGATGCGCATGGACATCTTCACCCACATCGAGAGCCTCTCCCACGACCAGCTCAGCAAGATCCCCGTGGGCAAGCTGGTCACCCGCGTCAGCAACGACCCCAACTCCATCTCCTATATGTTCACCAACATCCTGGTGACTATGGCCAAGAACGCCCTTGTCATCTTCGGCGTCCTGGGGGCCATGCTGATGCTCAACTACGCCCTGACCCTGATGGTCCTCTGCTTCGTGCCCTTCGTGGTGCTCTTTACGGTGATCTTCCGCAAGTTCTCCCGCAAGGTCCACCGCCGGGTCAACGACGCCACCACGGCTATCAACACCTACCTCTCGGAAAACCTCTCGGGCATCAAGATCACCCAGAGCTTCAACCGGGAGGACCGGAAGATGGCGGACTTCGAGGGCCGCAGCTCGGAGCTGAAAAAGGCCAAGAACGCCCGGATGCTGGTCTTCGGCATCTTCCGTCCCATGGTCTACATGCTCTACATCTCCACGGTGCTCTGCCTGTTCTACTTCGGAGCCAAGGGCCACATCCAGGATCAGCACTGGTTCGGCCAGACCATCACTTCCGGCGTCATCGTCAGCTTCTACATGTACCTCAACAAGTTCTTCAATCCCATCCAGAACCTGGCGGAGCAGTTCGACATGCTCCAGCGCTCCTTCGCCGCGGCGGAGAAGATCTTCTCCGTGCTGGACATCGTCCCCGAGATCGTGGACGAGCCGGGCGCCGTGGAGCTGGATGAAATCAAGGGCGAGATCGAGTTCCGGGACGTGTGGTTCCAGTACAAGCCCGACGAATGGGTGCTCAAGGGCGTGAGCTTCCACGTCCTGCCCGGCCAGACCGTGGCCTTCGTAGGCGCCACGGGCTCGGGCAAGACCACGATCCTCAGCCTGATCTGCCGCAACTACGACATCCAGAAGGGCCAGATCCTCATCGACGGCCGGGACATCAAGAGCATCCGGATCGCCTCCCTGCGCCGGCACTTCGGCCAGATGCTCCAGGACGTGTTCCTCTTCTCCGGCGACATCCGCTCCAACCTCCTGCTCCGCATGGAGGGGGTCAGCGACGAGGAGGTCATGGCGGCCTGCAAGTACGTCAACGCGGACAGCTTCATCAATCGGCTGGAAAAGGGCCTGGACGAGCCCGTCCGGGAGCGGGGCAACAACTTCTCCGCGGGCCAGCGTCAGCTGCTGAGCTTCGCCCGGACCATCCTGCACAAGCCCTCGGTGATCATTCTTGACGAGGCCACAGCCAACATCGACACCGAGACCGAGCTGCTGATTCAGGACTCCCTGGAGCGGATCAAGACCATCGGCACCATGCTGATCGTGGCCCACCGCCTCTCCACCGTCCAGCACGCGGACAACATCATCGTCCTCTCCCACGGCAAGATCGTGGAGCAGGGCACCCACCAGGAGCTGCTTTCTCTCAAGGGAAGGTACTATAAACTGTATACGCTGCAGTTTACCAAACAGGAATTGCTGAAGCAATAGGATAACGCACAAAGTCCGGTTTTTGGCTTGTTTCGCAAGCCAAAAACCGGACTTTGTGCGTTTGAGCGGGCAGATTGCCCGCGCTACAGGCGGAAACTATTGTCACCTGTCACTTGTCACCTGTCACTTGTCACTTGTTACTTGTCACTTGTTACATCTTTTCCGGCGCTTCAAAGCCCAGCAGTTCAATGCAGCACTCCAGGACCCGTTTCGTCAGGCCGATGAGGGCGATATAGCCCTGCTGCTTCTGCTTGTCCTCCTCGGCGAGGATGCGGGTCTCATGGTAGAACTTGTTGGCGTAGCCCGCCAGTTCGTAGACGTAGGCGCAGATCGCGTTGGGCGCGCAGTCGCGATAGGCCAGCTCCAGGGCGTCCGGCAGCCGGGTCAGAGCCAGCATCAGATCCTTGGCCTCCGGGCTCTCCGGAGCCGCAATCGGCAGCTCCTCCCAGGCCCCGTAACGGGCCAGGATGGACTTGATGCGGACGATGGTATAGAGGATATAGGGGCCGGTGTTGCCCTCGAAGGCCGCGAAGCGGTCCAGATCGAAGATATAGTCCTTGGTCGGGGCGTTCATCAGGTCGCCGTACTTCAGGGCAGCCAGGGCGATCTTGGCGGTGGTGTCGGCCACGTCGTCGCCGGTGACCAGGTTGTTCTCCTCCACCTTGGCCCGGACGAAGTCGGTGATCTCGTTGATCAGGGTCTCCAGCCGCATGACGCCGCCGGCGCGGGTCTTGAAGGGCTTGCCGTCCTTGCCGTTCATGGTGCCGTAGCCGATGTGCCGCAGCTCCGTCTCCGGCTTCACAAGCGCCGCCTTCCGGGCTGCCCGGAAGACCTGCTCGAAGTGGAGGCTCTGGCGCTTGTCCACCACGTAGAGGATGCGGTCGGGCTTCCAGGTCTCCATCCGCTGGCGGATGGTGGCCAGGTCCGTGGTGGCGTAAAGGGTGGCGCCGTCGGACTTCATGATGATGCAGGGGGGCACTTCCTTGGTATCCGTGGGCTCCTGGACCTCGATGACCTGAGCGCCCTCGCTCTCCACCAGCAGGCCCTTCTGCCGCATTTCTTCCAGCATGGGGGGAATGTAGGGCTGGGCGTCGCTCTCGCCGAGCCAGACCTCGAAGCGGACGCCTAACTTGTCGTAATTCTTCCGCAGGTCGGCCTTGGAGACGGCCATGATGTGCTTCCAGAGGGCGTAGTAGCCGGGGCGGCCCTGCTGGAGCTCAAAGGTGGCGTCGTGGGCCCGGCGGGCAAAGGCCTCGTCGGTCTTGGAACGGGCGGAGGCGGCGGGGTAGATCTCCTCCAGATCGGAGATGGTGAAGGGGGCCTCCTCCGGGTAGGGGCCGGTGAAGCCCGGGTCAAAATAGCAGAGCTCCGGCTGCCGGTCCTGCAGGGCGGCGATCACCAGGCCCATTTGCAGGCCCCAGTCCCCCAGGTGGGTGTCGCCCACAGTCTCGTTGCCGAAGAAATACTGGATGCGCTTGATGCTCTCGCCGATGATGGCCGAGCGCAGATGGCCGATGTGCAGAGGCTTTGCCACGTTGGCTCCGCCGTAGTCCACCACCACGGTCCCGGCCCTGGGGTCCGGCTCCACGCCGAAGCGCTCGGCGGTCCGCATCCCCTCCAGGTACACCGCCAGGAAGGCGGGGGCCAGCTTCAGGTTCAAAAAGCCGGGCAGGGCCGCCCGGACCTCGGAGAAGGCCGGATCGGCCTCCAGCTTCGCCGCCACCTCCTTCGCGATCTGAATGGGGGCCTTGTGATAGAGCTTGGCAGCGGGCAGAGCGCCGTTGCACTGGTATTCGCAGAGGTCGGGCCGGTTGGACACCGTCACACGCCCGTAGGAGGCCTCATAGCCCGCAGCCTCAAAGGCGGCGGAGACCTTGGCTGAAATTAGATTTAAGAGTTTTTCCATCGAGAATCACCTTGAATAAAAGTTTTTCCTATTGTAGCAGAAAAACAGAAAAATGTAAAGGGGAAAAAGCGGGCCGGCGTGGCGCACACTGTGCGCCGCTACAGGCGGGTCTGTTGCCTGATGCCTGATGCCTGATGCCTAATGCCTAATGCCTGATGCCTAATGGATATCCTTCCTCGGATAGTACCAGAACGCCGCAATCACCGCAGCGGCGGCGATCCCCAGGCCGATGGCGACCTTGGGCCAGTCCAGCTTGCCGTCGGCCACGATGCTCCCTCCGTCGCAGTAGGCGAAGGGGCTCAGGTACTTCAGGAAGCTCAGCTTCTCGGTGATATTGGCGAAGAGGTTCATCACGTAGAACAGCACCGCGACGCCCAGGCCGACGGCCGCGCTGCCGCCCCGCAGGAAGGCCGAGAGGCCGAAGCAGATCCCCGCGATCTCCAGGGTCATCAGGCAGTGGGCCAAATGGAGCAGGCAGAGCTCCTTCCAGGGAATCTCCTCGCCGATGGCAGCCACGGAGGCTGCGCTGACGGCGAAGACCACGAGGTTCATGGCGACCATCCGCAGCAGGACGGAGATCAGCTTCTCCGCTGCGATCCGGGTCCGGGAGACGGGGTGCGTCAGCAGGAACTCGGCAGTCTTGTTCCGCTCCTCTCCGCAGAGGGCAGCCGCAGCGGTGAGGGCGGCGAAGAAGGCTCCGCCCAGGCCCAGGGTGTTGCCGCACTCCACGGCGTAGTAGCCGATCAGCGTGCCGAAATTCAGCTTGTCCATGCCGAAGGCCTCGGTGAAGGAGCCCATGGAGGCAAAAAGATCTCCCATTTGGTCCATCTCCCCCTTCATCTCCGGGTAGAGAAAGACGCAGACCGCCAGCAGAAAGGCCAGGACCCCGCTCCAGATCCAGAAGGCGACGCGGTTCAGCCGCAGCTCATGCTTCACAATGGTCATTGTTCGGCACCTCCCTCGTAGAAATGCAGGAAAAGCTCCTCCAGGTCCGGCTCGGAGATATTCAGGTCCGTGACCTGTCCTGCGGCCAGGGTCTTCAGCAGGGCCTCCATGCCGCCGCTGTAGAGGAAGCTGACGGCCTCCCCCACGTCCTTCCGGTCCCGCACGCCCTCCAGGCCGCTGAGGTCCACGGCCCCGTGGACCGTGACCCGCTTGGCTCCGGCGCTGGCCAGGGCCTCCACGCTGTCGCAGGCCACCACCCGGCCCGCCCGGATCACCGCGGCCCGGGCGCAGTTGCGCTGGACCTCGGAGAGCACGTGGCTGGAGAGGAAGACCGTGGTCCCGGCCTCGTTCCGCTCCCGCAGGATATTGAAGAACTCCCGCTGCATCAGGGGATCCAGGCCGCCGGTGGGCTCGTCCAGGATCAGCAGCTTCGGGCAGGCCTGCAAAGCACAGACAATGCCCACCTTCTTGCGGTTGCCGTAGGAGAGGGCGCCCACCTTGGCCGTGGGGTCCAGCTGGAGCCGCTCACAGAGGCGGGCGGCCTCGGCGGCGCAGTCCCTGCCCCGGAGATCGGCGGAGAGCTTCAGCACCTCCCGGACCCGCATGCCGCCGTAGAAGACGGCCTCCGAGGGCAGATAGCCTGTCTCCCGGAGGATGGCGGTGCGGTCCTTCGTCACGTCCATGCCCAGCACCGAGGCGCTGCCGGAGCTGGGGGCAATCAGACCCAGCAGGGTGCGGATGGTGGTGGATTTGCCCGCCCCGTTGGGGCCGATGAAGCCGAAGAATTCCCCCTGCTCCACCGTGAGATCCAGATTTTCGACGCCCCGGGCCTTGCCGTAGTATTTGGTCAGTCCTACCGTTTTGATGGCTTCCATAGGCAATACTCCTTTGTATGCAGTGCCGGCAATCTGCCGGCCGTCTTTCCTCGCTCGGACGAGGGATCCGGGATCAGTGCGGGGAATCATGTGGCGCACACTGTGCGCCGCTACAGGCGGGCGCAGGCCGCCGCGGCGGCGAAGCCCGTCAGGTCCGCGATCAGCGCCGCGGGGATGGCCCATCGGGTCCGTTTGACCCCCGCCGCCGCGAAATACACCGAGATCGTATAAAACGTGGTTTCCGTGCTGCCCAGCATGATGGCAGCGGTCCGTCCCACAAGGGAATCCGGCCCATAGGCGGCCATCAGATCCGCCCCCACGGCCAGGGCCGCGCTGCCGGACAGGGGCCGGATCAGCGCCAGGGGCAGGACCTCCGCCGGGATCCCCAGCAGCTCCGCCGCCGGGGAAAGCAGCCGGGTCAGGGCCTCCATCGCCCCGGAGGCCCGCAGGAGCTCCACGGCCGCCAGCAGCAGGACCAGCGCGGGGAGGATGGATTTCACCAGCTCCAGGCCCTGTCTTCCGCCCTCCAGCAGCGCCCCGTAGACGTCCGCCCGCCGTGCCAGCGCCAGCGCCGAGACCCCCAGCAGCAGGGCCGGGATCAGCAAGCTCACACAGATCCTCTCCCTCCCATAGTTTCGGGAATCAATAAAAGTAAGAAGTAAGAAGTAATAGGGAACAAGTTTTCTGCAGTCGATATCACTTATTACTTATTACTTATTACTTATTATTTTTTCTCGCGCCACAGCCGCTGAAGCAGGGCCGCCGCGCCGAGTCCGGCTGCGACGGAGAGAAGCGACGTGACCCACACGGCGGGGAGGATGTCGAAGGGCGCCGCCGCGCCCAGGCTGCCCCGGAGGGCCGCCACCGTCGTCGGCAGCAGCTGGATCGAGGCGGTGTTCAGCACCACCAGCCGACACATCTCGTCGGTGGCTCCGTCGGAGCGGGACAGAGCCCGCATCCGCCGGACCGCGGCGATCCCCGGCGGGGTGGCGGCGCTGCCCAGGCCCAGGAGGTTGGCGGTCACGTTGGCGCTCAGGGCGCCCAGGGTCTCCGGGTCCCGGCGCGCCGTGGGAAAGAGCCGCCCCAGCAAAGGGGCCAGAAGCCGGGCCAGACCGGCCCGGAGGCCGGAGCGTTCCAGCAGGACCCCGAAGCCGGACCAGAGGCAGAGGCTCCCGGTCAGGCCGACGGCCAGTTCCACCGCCCGTCCGGCCCCCGACAGGGCCGCCCGCCCCAGGTCCTCCGTCCCGTTCAGCAGCCCGCAGAACAGGGCCAGCGCCAGCATGGCGACCCACAACCAGCTCATCGTCACATGGATCCCTCCCCGGACAGCTTACGCGGACCGGGGCCAGGAAATGCAAGATGGGACGGGTGATTATTTAAGACTGAAAAATGAATAATGAATAATGAATAATTGTGGTATTTTTCAATTCTGCGAATTGAAAAATGGAATTTGAAATTCGTCGCGAAGCGACACCGATATTATTCATTCTTAAGTCTTAAGTTTTCAGTATTCATTATTTATCCCCTTTTCCTCCCGATACACCTTTTTCGCGTAGACCAGAGAGGCAACGAGCGCGGCGAGCAGGGCCCCCAGGCAGATGGGCAGGGGCCAGGGCTCCGGGGCCAGGAGGGCGGCAGGGATCGTGACCAGGCCCGCGGCCGTCAGCGCCCAGCCGCCGAAGCGGTTGCTCCTGCGCCAGGTGTTCTCGTTATACATGCTCCAGCCGCAGCGGAAGCCCACGGAGCTGTTCATGCGGCTCTTGGGCATCAGGTTCCCCATCAGGATGAACAGGAAGGCAAGGCCGATGGCGGTAATCTTCAGAAACGGGACCTCGGCCGTTTTTGCGCCGTCCTCCGCGGCGCCCCTGCCCGCGCCCAGGAGCAGGACGGCCTGGAGCACCGTGAACAGCAGGACGGAGCCCAGCAGGACGATCCGCAGGATCCTGCAGTTGGACTCCGCGTGGGCCCGGGCCTTCTCGTCGGTCCCGGCCTTCCGGCGCAGGAGCAGGCCCGCCAGGGAGAAGCCAGCGGCAAACAGGACGACGATCCCGGGCAGGAGCAGGAGCTCCCATTTGGAGCCCCAGCGGTCGATCTCCCCGGCGAAGTTGTAGTGCAGGGGGACCCGGTCCGGCAGGAACTGCAGCCAGACCAGGCTCACAGCCAGGGGCACGAAGGCAGAGAGTTTCGCGAGCAGCTTCATGAATGTTCACCTCCAAACTGGCTGACCCAGAGGATCAGCTCCTGAAAGACAGACGTATTCACTTCATAATACACGTAGTTTTTCTCCTTGTACTCCAGGACCAGATCCGCCCCCTTCAGCAGCTTCAGATGGTAGGAGAGGGCCGCCGGGCTGACGCCCAGGCGCTGGGCGATCTCGCCCGCGTTCATGCGGCCGCCCCGGAGCATGGTCAGGATCTCCCGCCGCTGAGGATCGGCCAGGACCTTAAAGAGATTCAGTTCACCCATAGGCGTCACCTGTTTCAAAAAATTTTTAAATACCATCCATATAATAACCCGGCGCCTCACATTTGTCAAGAAAAAGCTTGCATAATCCAAACAAGTGTGCTATACTGTCTGCGTTCTGAACACAGAAAGGCAATGATCGGTTTGTCCTTTCCCCGGAAAGCGGGTCCAGAGAGGGTGCGGAAGCTGCGAGCACCTCCCGCGGGGCAGGGGCCTTCGGCCGGGAGCCGCGAGCCTGAAGGGCGGGGTTTTGCCCCGGTCTGCGTAGGGTTTGCCGCGGGGATCGCGTTAAGGTCCGAAGAGTGCGCCGGAGCTCCGGCGAATGCGGGTGGTACCGCGGAAGCGTCGTCTTTCGTCCCAGGTCGATGGGAGGAAAGGCGTTTTTTCGTCTCCTCCTTAGGGAGCGATGCCCTCATCGCTCCTGTCATTGCCGCAGGCAATGACGCCGCCGTTCCGGCGGCGGAGGCATCTGGGGATGCCTCCCTACAGCCCGCAGGAATCGTAACTATCTTCCAAACAAGGAGAAATGATAATGAGAGAACAACTGGAACAAATCAAAGCCAAGGCCATGCAGGCCCTCCAGGAGGCGAAGGAGTCCTCTGAGCTGGAAGCCCTGCGCGTGAGCCTGCTGGGCAAGAAGGGCGAGCTCACCGGCGTGCTGAAGATGATGGGCAAGCTCTCCGCCGAGGAGCGGCCTGTCATGGGTCAGCTGGCCAACAACGTCCGGGCCGCCATCGAGGCGCGGCTGGAGCAGCGGAAGGCCGAACTGGCCGCCGCCGCCCTGGAGGCGAAGCTGAAGGCCGAAGCCCTGGACGTCACCGTCCCCGGCGAGGCCCCGGCGCTGGGCCACAAGCACCCCATGTACATCGCCCTGGACGAGGTCAAGGAGATCGCCATCGGCATGGGCTTCCAGATCCTGGAGGGCCCCGAGGTGGAGCTGGCCGACTACAACTTCACCAAGCTGAACACCGAGGAGGGGCACCCCGCCCGGGACTGGTCGGACACCTTCTATATTAAAGAAGACAGCTCCGTCCTGCTCCGGACCCAGACCTCCCCCATGCAGATCCGGGCCATGGAGGCCATCGGGCATCCCCCCATCCGCATCCTGGCTCCCGGCCGGGTCTACCGCAAGGACGAGGTGGACGCCACCCACTCCCCCATGTTCCACCAGATCGAGGGCCTGGTCATCGACAAGGGCATCACCATGGCGGACCTGAAGGGCACCCTGGAAACCTTCGTCAAGGGGCTCTACGGCGAGGATTCCGTGGTCCGCTTCCGCCCCCATCACTTCCCCTTCACCGAGCCCAGCTGTGAGCTGGACGTCCAGTGCTTCAAGTGCAAGGGCGCCGGCTGCCCCACCTGCAAGGGCGAGGGCTGGATCGAGCTGCTTGGCGCGGGCATGGTCCACCCGAAGGTCCTGGAGGGCTGCGGCATCGACCCCAACGTGTACTCCGGCTTCGCCTTCGGCATCGGCCTGGAGCGCATGGCCATGCGCCGCTTCCAGATCTCCGATCTGCGGCTGATCTTCGAAAACGACGTCCGCTTCCTGCGGCAATTCTGAGAAAGGAGGCTTCACACCATGAATATTTCGAGAAACTGGCTCAAGGAATTCGTTGACATCGAGGCCTCCGACCGGGAGTACGCCGAGATCATGACCGTCGCCGGTCAGAAGGTGGAGACCACCACCCGGCTGGACGGGGTCATCAAAAACGTAAAGGTGGGCAAGGTCCTGTCCATCGTCCGCCATCCCAACTCCGACCACATGTGGATCTGCCAGATCGACGTGGGCGAGGCTGAGCCCGTCCAGATCGTCACCGGCGCCCAGAACGTCCGCCAGGGCGACCTGGTCCCCGCCGCCCTGCACAATTCCTGGCTGGCCGGCGGCGTCCACATCACCAAGGGCAAGCTTCGGGGCGAAGTCTCCAACGGCATGCTCTGCTCCATTCAGGAGCTGGGCCTGACCCACAACGACTTCCCCGAGGCCTGCGAGGACGGCATCTGGATCCTCAACGACGAGGGCTGCGCCGTGGGACAGGACATCAACGAGGTCATCGGCAACGACGACAGCATCGTGGAGTTCGAGATCACCAACAACCGCCCCGACTGCTACAGCCTCATCGGCCTGGCCCGGGAGACCGCGGCGGCCTTCAACGTGCCGCTGAAGCTCCATGAGCCCGCGGTAAAGGGCGGCGGCCCCGGCGAGCTGATCGAGCTGCTGGACGTGGAGACCCCGGACCCGGACCTCTGCCTGCGCTACACCGCCCGCATGGTCCGGAACGTGAAGATCGGCCCCTCCCCCAAGTGGATGCGCCAGCGGCTCCGCGCCGCCGGGATCCGGCCCATCAACAACATCGTGGACATCACCAACTACGTGATGGTGGAATACGGCCAGCCCATGCACGCCTTTGACTACCGCTACGTGAAGGGCGGGAAGATCATCGTCCGCCGGGCCGGGGCCGACGCCGAGCTCACCACCCTGGACGGCAACGTGCGGAAGCTGACGCCGGATATGCTGGTCATCGCCGACGAGACCCGCCCCGTGGGTCTGGCCGGCGTCATGGGCGGCGAGAACTCCGAGATCGCGGCCGACACCGCCGACGTGGTCTTCGAGTCCGCCAACTTCGACGGCACCTCCATCCGCAAGACCGCCCTGGCCCTGGGCATGCGCACCGAGGCCTCGGCCAAGTTCGAGAAGAATATCGACCCCATGCTGACCCTGCCCGCCGTCAACCGGGCCTGCGAGCTGGTGGAGCTGCTGGGGGCCGGCGAAGTCCTGGACGGCGTCATCGACGTCATCAACTACGTCCCGGAGCCCTTTGCGCTGCCCCTGGAGCCGGAGCGGATCAACGCCCTGCTGGGCACCGGGATCCCCGAGGCCGACATGATCGAGTATCTCCGCCGGGAGCAGGTCCCCGTGGTGGACGGGATGATCCAGGTCCCCTCCTGGCGCCCCGACCTGCGGCGGATGGCCGACATCGCCGAAGAGGTCGCCCGCTTCTACGGGTACAACGAGATCCCCACCACCCTCATGCGGGGCGCCACCACCCGGGGCGGCTACTCCCCGGCTCAGAAGCTGGAGAACAAGGCCGGCGCCGCGGCCCGGGCTCTGGGCTGCAGCGAGATCATCACCTATTCCTTCGTCTCTCCCTCCGGTCTGGACATGATCCGGGCCCCCAAGGACGACCCGCGCCGGAACCAGATCAAGCTGCTGAACCCCCTGGGCGAGGACAGCTCCGTCATGCGGACCACCGGCCTGCCCTCCATGCTGGACATCCTGGCCCGGAACTGGGCCTACCACAACAAGGCCGCCCGGCTCTACGAGCTGGCGAAGATCTATCTCCCCACGGCTGGCAGCGAGCTGCCCGAGGAGCCCAAGCTGCTGATGCTGGGCTGCTACGGCCCCGGCGAGAGCTTCTACGTCCTGAAGGGCATGGTGGAGGGCATCCTGTCCCAGCTCAACGTCCTGCCTTCCCGCTTTGAGGCCGTCACCGACGATCCCAGCTACCATCCCGGCCGCTGCGCCGCGCTGTACGTGGGCGGCAAGCGCATCGGCGTCCTGGGCCAGATCCACCCCCTGGCGGCCCGGAACTACGGCATGGACTGCGAGGTCTACTGCGCCGAGCTGAACTTCACCGAGCTGCTGACCGTCCTGGCTCCGGAAAAGACCTTCCGGGCCCTGCCCCGCTTCCCGGCCACCACCCGGGACCTGGCCGTGGTCTGCCGGGAGGAGATCCCCGTGGGCGCCCTGGAGGAGACCATCACCAAGGCCGCCGGCAAGCTGCTGAAGGAGATCCGGCTCTTCGACGTCTACCGGGGCGCGGGCATCCTGCCCGGCACGAAGAGCGCCGCCTTCTCCCTGGTCTTCCGGGCCGAGGACCGCACCCTCGCCGACACCGACGTGGAGCCGGCCATGGACAAGGTGCTGAAAGCCCTGGAGGCCGAGCACGGCGCCGTTCGCCGGTAACGCACGAAGTAAGAAGTAAAAAGTAAGAAGTAAAATTATTATTATTTCCGAGATTCCCCTTTACAAACGCCGCAAAATGGGGTATGATAAGGGAAACAAGAAAGGAGGTATGCCCTGTGGAAGACCATACCATAAAATATCGGGTTCCCTCTGAGGATCACGAGGAGATGAAACGGATCCTCTCTTCCGTCTACACCTCGCTCACGGAGAAGGGCTACAATCCGATCAACCAGATCGTAGGCTATCTCCTCTCCGAGGATCCCACCTATATCACCAACCACAACAACGCCAGAGCCATGATCTGCCGTCTGGACCGGGACGAGCTGCTCTCAGAGCTGGTGCGCAACTATCTGTTCGACTGATCCGGTCCCCTGAATCAGACAACGCGGGGAGCCTGCGGCGCAGGCTCCCCGTTTTGTTGGATCGTTCCGCCGCCGACGGAACGATTTGTTACAATTTCATACGTACCCCGCCGACCTGTGTCCAATCCCGCGTCTTTTCGGACCAAATTGACCCCGAAACCGCAAAAAAATCGGAAAAATCTGTGAATTTTCGGCTCCGGGGGTTGACAAATGCGTTGCAATGAGTTACAATTTGGTTACATTCCAAGCAAGGAGGTGCTCCATGGCTGAACAACTCGGTCTGACGTACAAGGGCCATCCCCTGATGCGCAAGGACAACATGATCTACTACGGCTCCATGGCCGACAAATATATCGTGATTTTACAGGTTTTGGAATCCAAGGACTTCCAGGATATGAAACTGGCCTCAAAGGTTTCGGTACAGCTTCAGCTCACCGACCAGACGATCCGGCCCAAGGATCGGATCGTCCGCAAGAGTGAAAAGGACGGCTTCTACACCGCTCTGGACGTGGGCTGTGTCTGGCTCGAACGGGCCTTAGCCGGGAAGTAACAGGAAAGCGAGGGTACATATGAAAGTAAAACGAGGCTTCTTCAGGGTCGTCGCCCTGGTTATGCTTGTCTGCATGCTGGCGGGCTTCTGTCTGCCGGCCCATGCCACTGAACTGAAAACCGGCATCGGCGTCATCACCGCCTCCTCCCTGCGGCTGCGGGCCAAGGCCAGCACCGACAGCGAGATCCTGGCCACCGCCGTCGGCGGCGACAGCGTGGTGATTATCCGCGAGGTGGGCGACTGGTATCTGGTCAACTTCAACCTCAAGATCGGCTACATGGCCAAGCAGTACATTGAGTTCAACGAGAAGAAGAACATCAAGCTCGGCTACGCCATGTTCGACACCGCCTGCAACGTCCGCCAGGGCCCCGGCACCGACTCCGGCATCGTGGCCCAGGCGCCCAAGGGCGAGACCTGCTTCATCATCGGCTTCAACTGCGGCTGGTACAAGGTCAGCTTCAACGGCCAGAAGGGCTACGTCCGTTCCGACCTGCTGACCCTGCTGGAGCTCCCCTACAGCAACGCCGCCAGCAAGGGCAACACCTACAAGGAAAGCTCCGGTTCCAAGTCCTCCGGCGAATCCAAGTCCAAGGACTCTTCCAATGATTCCCCCAAGGAACCCGCCGGCAGCAGCTCCTCCGACGGCAGCAACACCGGCAGCACCCTGGGCGAGCGCGTGGCCGCCTACGCCAAGCAGTTCAAGGGCTATCGCTACGTCTACGGCGGCGCTTCTCCCTCCGGCTTTGACTGCTCCGGTATGGTCTACTACATCTACCGTCAGTTCGGCTACAACGTGGGCCGCACCAGCACCGACCAGCTCCGCAACGGCTACACCCACGTCAGCCGCAGCAACCTGAAGCCCGGCGACATCGTGCTCTTCGAGCGCACCTATACCTCCAGCCGACCCGCCACCCACTCCGGCATCTACATCGGCAACGGCCAGTTCATCCACGCGGCCAACTCCCGCCTGGGCGTCATCGTCACCAGCATCGACAACGACTATT
This sequence comes from uncultured Clostridia bacterium, assembly GCA_947164825.1. GTDB lineage: Bacteria > Bacillota > Clostridia > Oscillospirales > Oscillospiraceae > JAFRPC01. The sequence goes on along the minus strand of CAMUYE010000005.1, from coordinate 4,018 downwards.
ACGCCTCCCGCTTCCTCTGCGGCGTGCGCATCGGCTGATCGGCGGAAACAGAATCGAGGTTCATTACCCGGCGTCCTCCCGACGCCGGGTATTTTTTCGCGTGTTTGGGGAAAGATAGAGGCAAAGCAGGATTTGTCGGGATCATTCGTAGGGGCCGAACTCAAAGAGTCACAAAGTATGCCCACATCGGCCCTCACAACGATACGGGATAGGGCCGATGTGGGCATCGGCCCCTACAAAGCGACAAATCCGAAACGTACCGGGAGGCTCTATGGAAAATCTGCATCGCGGCAAACAATCCGTCCTGTTCCCCAACAAGCCCGTCGTCACCGCCTGGGCTTCCGTCGTGGGAAAAAAGGAGGGCGAAGGCCCCCTGGGCCCGGCCTTTGACCGGGTGATCCCCGACGGAAAATTCGGCGAAAAGACCTGGGAACAGGCCGAGACGAAGTTCCAGCAGACCGCCCTGGAGCTCCTGCTGGAAAAGAACCGGCTGCCCCGGGAGGATCTGGATCTGGTCCTCTCCGGCGACTTGCTGAACCAGTGCGTCGGCTCCAGCTACGCCCTGCGGCGGAGCGGGATCCCGGCCCTGGGGCTCTACGGCGCCTGCTCCACCCTGGCCGAGGGTCTGCTGCTGGCCGGAGCCGCGGTCAACGGGGGCTACGCGGCCCACGCCGCGGCCCTCTCCTCCTCCCACTTTGCCGCGGCTGAACGGCAGTACCGCTTCCCCCTGGCCTACGGCGGTCAGCGCACCCCCACGGCCCAGTGGACGGTCACCGGCGCGGGGGCGGTCCTGATCTCCCGCTCCGGCCGGGGGCCGCGGCTGTGCGCGGCGACGGTGGGCACCGTGGAGGACAAGGGCGTCACCGACGCCAACAACATGGGCGCGGCCATGGCCTGGGCCGCCTACCGGACGATCCGGGCCCATCTGGACGATCTGGGCCTCTCGCCGGAGGACTTCGACCGGATTGTCACGGGCGACCTGGGCAGCCTGGGCAGCGCCATGGTGCGGGAGTTCTTCGCCGGGGACGGCGTAAAGCTGGGGGACCGCTACGCGGACTGCGGCGTGCTGATCTTCGATCCCGAGACCCAGGACGTCCACTGCGGCGGCTCCGGGGCAGGCTGCAGCGCGGTGGTTTTGGCGGCCCAACTGCTGCCCGGGCTGGAATCGGGCCGCTGGAAACGCCTGCTCTTCTGCGGCACGGGGGCCCTGCTCTCCCCTACCACCACGCAGCAAAAGCGGAGCATCCCGAGTATTTGTCACGCCGTGGCGATCGAACAATAACCCGTAGTGGCCGCTGACCTCAGCGGCCATAAAGAATATCACGGCGTTTCGCGCCATGGCCGCTGAGGTCAGCGGCCACTACGAAAGGATGATTCTGTTATGGAATACTTGAAAGCGTTTTTGGTGGGCGGGCTGATCTGCGTGATCTGCCAAATATTGATTGACAAAACCGCCCTGACCCCGGCGCGGATCCTGACGGGCTGCGTGGTGACGGGGGTGCTCCTCGGAGCAGTGGGCCTCTATCCGCTTCTCGCCGACTGGGCCGGGGCCGGGGCCTCCGTGCCCCTGACGGGCTTCGGCAATCTGCTGGCCGAGGGGACCCGGAACGCCGTGGACCGGGACGGTCTGCTCGGGGTCCTGACGGGGCCCCTGACCGCGGCCGCCGGGGGCATCACGGCGGCGGTCCTCTTCGGCACCCTGGCGGCCCTGGTCTTTCCCTCCCGGGAGAAATAACGGGCATTCCCGCTTCATTTTTGTCTTGCTTTTTGCCCTATCCTGCGGTATAATACCTCCGAACTGAATACGGCATCTCTTCAGGGCAGGGTGAAATCCCCGACCGGCGGTGACAGTCCGCGAGCCTTCGGGCCGACCCGGTGCAAATCCGGGACCGACAGTACAGTCTGGATGAAAGAAGAAGCTGTTCTTTGCGCGCAAAGAATATGCCTGAAGACCTGCGTCTTCAGGCATATTTTTCATCCGTCCGGGGCTGCGCGGCCCCGAAGGCGGAGAATCCGGGAGGGTTTTTTATGAGCGCAACCGTACAATTCATCCTCATCTGTCTCGCTGTGGTGGCCGGGCTCGTGCTCCTGGCATGGCTGTTCGAGCACTTTTTCTGCAAGGATCGGCTGCGGCTGTCCTCGCCCAAGTACATCACCACCGTGGCAATCTCCTCGGCTCTGGCCGGTCTGCTGATGCTGCTGGAAATCCCGCTGGTCTTTCTGGCTCCCAATTTCTACAAGGTGGACCTCTCTGAGCTGCCGGTGATGATCTGCAGCTTCTATCTCGGTCCGGTGGCCGGCGTGTTGACCGAGTTTTTGAAGATCCTGATCAAGCTGATCTTCCGCCCCAGCACGACAGCCTTCGTGGGCGAGCTGGCCAACTTTGCCGTGGGCTGCGCTCTGGTGCTGCCTGCCTCCATGATCTACCATTTCAAGCGGACCCGGAAGACCGCCGTTGTGGGTCTGGCCACAGGCACCGGGATCATGGCGGCTTTCGGCAGCCTGTTCAACGCGATCTATCTGCTGCCCGCCTTTTCGGAGCTCTACGGCTGGCCTTTGGAGGCCATCATCGGCGAGGGCACGAAGATCAACAGCGCCATCACTGACGTCGGCAGCTTCGTTCTGCTGGCCGTGGCGCCGCTGAACCTGATCAAAGGCCTGGTCGTGAGCTTGCTCACCATGCTGCTCTACAAGCGGGTGCAGCCCATCATGTTCAAGCGAAGCTGAGCGGAAAGCGCAAGCCGCACAACAAAGACGGCTCGAACACAGGGGACAGTTCTGCGTGTCGAAGGACACACAGAACCGTCCCCTGTGCTTTAGACTGTGTCACCTGTAATTATGAGGTGACAGCTACTCAAAAAACCGTTTCTCGAATGCTTTCTGATTGCATATGGCGCTTTATCGATAGAAGAAAACAAATAGCAATTGCGACTCCACCTCCAGAAAAAACCGCTCCAATAATCTTGTAATTTACAGGATTTAGAAAAAATGAGATTGACAAACACAACAAATCAGCTACACATAATAAAACTAATCCTATTCCACCAATATGTTTATATCTTTTCAAACAAAATGTCAAAAATGTCAACACAAAGAGGCCAACATAGATAATGAGGCCTATAATAATCATGCGACTTGGCTTGCTGGTAGTCATCGCTAGAAGAAAGGGAATGGTAAACAAAGATAATCCAAACAGTTTTACTGCCCCAATTAATGACAACATTGTCGAAGTTACCTTAATACAAATATAGATAATGCAAAGAGCAACAAGTAAACTATTATATTTTTTCATTTTTTATCCACCTTAGATACTATCTATCCAAATGTCAATCAGGGGACGGTTCTCTGATTGACTGGTTGTTCTCAGCTATTCGGCTTTCTGTATAACATAATACGTCATTCCTGTTAGACGACTGATCTGCCTTACCGACAAGCCGACCTTTTTTAGTTCGTGGATGTATTTGTCGCGTTCCGCGGTCGAAAGGGCTTGTCAGCACAGCGGCGAGGCCCGCCGGGCCGCGGAGCTCGCCGGCGGGCTGATTGCCCGCGCTGCACTCCCTGATCCCTGATCCCTTTTGCGGGCTGATAGCCCGCGCTACATTCACTGATCCTTGATCCCTGATCCCTTTTGCGGGCAGATTGCCCGCGCTACATTCCTTGATCCCTGATCCCTGATCCCTTTTGCGGGCAGATTGCCCGCGCTACATTCACTGATCCTTGATCCCTGATCCCTTTTGCGGGCAGATTGCCCGCGCTACAGATAGGGCTGACTGGTGCCTCGGGCGGGCGCTCAATGAGCGCCCCTACGGCGGGAGACGGCGGGCTGGTGTCGGAGCGGGGAGCGGCGTGGCGCACACTGTGCGCCGCTACGGGCAGGAGACGGCGGGCTGATTGCCCGCGCTGCACTCCCTGATCCTTGATCCCTGATCCCTTTTGCGGGCAGATTGCCCGCGCTGCATTCCTTGATCCTTGATCCCTGATCCCTTTTGCGGGCAGATTGCCCGCGCTACAGATAGGG
>CAMUYE010000004.1 GCA_947164825.1 uncultured Clostridia bacterium | reverse complement strand
CTCGGGGGAAGGTGGCATCCGGCGTCTCACGGAAGCCGGATGACGGATGAGGGGTGCTGCAGATTTTTGCGCGTTGATTGTGGCGGGTTCCTCGTCGAGACGCCCCTCATCCGGCGCTCCGCGCCACCTTCCCCCGAGGGGGAAGGCAGTGCGACAAATCCGAATCTTCCGAAACGAGGTGTCCCCATGAAGCTTCTGATCCTGAACGGCCCGAACCTCAACCTCCTGGGCGTTCGCGAGCCGGAGATTTACGGAAACCAAACATATACCGATTTATGTAAACAAATAGAGGCCCACGCCGCCCAAATCGGCGTGGAGGTCGAGATCCGCCAGACCAACCACGAGGGCGTGCTGGTGGATTGGATCCAGGCGGCCGGGGGCTTCTATGACCGAATTCCGTCCCCCGGCGACAGCTTTGACGGCGTCCGGAATCCCCGGGAACGCTTTGACGGGATCGTGCTGAACCCGGCGGCCTACACCCACACGTCGGTGGCCCTGCTGGACGCGGTGCTGGCCGCGGGCGTCCCCACCGTGGAAGTCCACATCTCCGACCCCGACCGGCGGGAGCCCTTCCGCCGGATCAGCTGCGTCCGGGCGGCTTGCATTGCCTGCGTCAAGGGAAAGGGCTTTGCGGGCTATCTGGAAGCGATGGACCTTTTGAAATTGAAAATGGAAAATTGAAAATGGAAAATGAATGTGTTTTTCAGATCGCAATCTAAAAAACTCCGATCATTCTTCCTTCTTACTTCTTAATTCTTACTTTGCAAGCTACAGCTCCGAAAGGAGGCATTCGCATGAATTTAATCATCAAGCCTTCCCAGGCTGCGGGTACCGTCACGGCGCCGCCCTCCAAGAGCATGGCCCACCGGCAGCTCATCGCCGCGGCGTTGGGGAAGGAACCCCGGGCCGTGAGCCATCTGGAGTGGTCCGAAGACATTCTGGCGACGCTGGACTGTCTGCGGGCCATGGGCGCTTCCATTGAGCGCAGGGAGGATGCCCCCGCCGTCGGCAAAACCGTTTCCGCCCAGACTGGAACCGCGGTCATCGGCGGGCTGGATCCCTTTGCCGTGGCTGAGGGGACGGTGCTCCCCTGCCGGGAGTCCGGAAGCACCCTGCGCTTTCTGCTGCCCCTGGCTCTGCTCTCGGGGCGCACGGTGGTCTTTACCGGATCGGAGCGCCTGTTTGAGCGGCCTCTGGAGCCCTATCGGCAGCTCTGCGCCGAGCAGCGGCTTTTCTGGGATCTGCAGCGGGACCGGCTGACCGTGCGCGGTCCCCTGCGGCCCAGCGAGGAATTTGAGCTGACGGGAGATCTCAGCAGCCAGTTCGTGACGGGTCTGCTCTATGCCCTGCCCTTTCTGGACGAACCCAGCCGGATCACCCTCCTGCCGCCGGTGGTAAGCCGGCCCTACATCGACATGACTCTGGCGGTGCTGCGGAACTACGGCATCCGCATCGTCAGCGTGAACGACGACCGCTTCCATATCCCCGCCAAGCAAAAATACCGCCCCCATCCGGTGAAGGTGGAGGGCGACTGGTCCAACGCGGCCTTGCTGCAGGCTCTGAACTTCCTCGGCGGCCGGGTAAAAATCAAGGGCCTGGACAGTCTCAGTCCCCAGGGGGACAAGGTGTTCGGCTCCATGCTTGAGGCCCTGCGCGGGAAGAAAACCCCGGTCCTGGACGTCTCGGACTGCCCGGATCTGGCGCCGGTGCTGATGGCCGCGGCAGCCGCGGGCCGGGGCGCCGTGCTGGAGGGCACGGATCGTCTGAAATACAAGGAATCGGACCGCGGCGTCGTGATGGCCGGAGAACTGGCAAAGCTCAATATACAGGCTGTGGTGGACGAGCATCGGATCTGGGTGGAAAACGGCACCCTGCTGTCCCCGAAGGAGCCCCTGGACAGCCACGGCGACCACCGGATCGCCATGGCCCTGACCCTGCTGCTGACCCTGGTGGGAGGCGAGCTGCAAAACGCCGAGGCCGTAGCCAAAAGCTGGCCCGCCTTCTACGACGTACTGGGAGGGCTGGGGATTGTGATGGAGCGCAGAGACGAGGAAGGCCCGGCTGCGCTGCCTGCGGAGGTGTCCCAACCATGAAAATGGACCTGGAATTTGAGCGCAAGCTGACGATCCCCATGGAGACGAAGAAGCTCTGCCCGGTGACGCCGGAGCTGGAGCCCATCGTGGACGCCCGGGCGCAGACCTTGCGTGAGATTTTTACCGGACGCGACGAGCGCTGTCTGCTGATCGTCGGCCCCTGCTCGGCGGACAACGCCGAGAGCGTCATGGAATACCTGCACCGTCTTCGGGCGCTGTCGGAGCGAGTAAAGGACAAGCTTTTCATCGTTCCCCGGGTCTTCTCCAACAAGCCCCGGACCAGCGGCGAGGGCTATATGGGCCTGGTCCACCAGCCCGACGCGGCGGGACGGCCCGACCCCTTCAAGGGGATTCTGGCCGTCCGGGAGCTGCACCTGCGAGCCCTGCGGGAAACGGGCTTCACCTGCGCCGACGAGATGCTCTACCCCGAGAACCACCGCTATCTGGACGATCTGCTGGCCTACGTCACCGTGGGCGCCCGCTCCGTGGAGGATCAGCAGCACCGGCTGACGGCCTCCGGGCTCGGCATCCCCGTGGGCATGAAGAACCCTACCCACGGCGATCTCAGCGTGATGCTCAACGCCATCCACGCGGCCCAAACCGGCCACAGCTTTATCTACCGGGGCTGGGCTGTCCACTCCAAGGGCAACCCCCTGGCCCACGCCGTGCTCCGGGGCCGGAAAACGGAGGACGGGAAAAGCGTGCCGAACTACGGTTACGAGGATCTGCGGCATCTGGCGGATCTCTATCTGGCCTCCGGCGCCGACAATCCCGCCGTCATCGTGGACGCCAGCCACGCCAACTCCGGCAAGGATCCTTTCCGTCAGCCGGAGGTAATCCGGGACGTGATCGAAAGCCGCCGCCGGGACCCGGAGCTGGCCCGGCTGGTCAAGGGCTTTCTGGTGGAGAGCTACCTCGTGGACGGCTGCCAGGAACCGGGCGGCACAGTCTTCGGGCAGTCGATCACAGACCCCTGCCTGGGCTGGGAGAAGACCGAACGGCTGGTCCTGGAGCTGGCGGAGGCCTGCCAATAAGGAATAAGTAAGAAGTAAGAAGTAAAAAGTGAGAATATTATCTGTGACTTCTTACTTGCAAGGAGGGATCCCATGCGCTTTACGAAAATGCAGGGCCTGGGCAACGATTACCTATACATATATGCTGATTCGGTGCCCGAGAATGCTGCTGATCTGAGCATCCGTCTGTCTGATCGGCATTTTGGGCCCGGGGCGGACGGTCTCATTTTCATCGGTCCTTCGGACAAGGCCGACTTCCGGATGCGGATCTTCAACGCCGACGGCAGCGAGGCGAAAATGTGCGGCAACGGCATCCGCTGCGTGGGAAAATACGTCTGGGACAAGGGCCTGACCGACCGGACGGATCTGGTGATCGAGACCGGCGCCGGGCCGCGCCGCCTGCATCTGCATCCGGAGGGCGGGACGGTCGCCTCGGTCACCGCGGAGATGGGAAAGGCCCTGGTGGAGCCCAGGGCCGAAGGCGCTTTCTTTGTAAACGTGGGCAATCCCCATCTGGTGCTTTTCGTGGACGACGCCGAGACCGCCCCCCTGCTGACCGAGGGGCCCGCGCTTTCCGGCTCCGTGCCGGGCGGCGTCAACGTGGAATTCGTTCAGGTCCTGGGCCCGAACCGCCTGCGGATGCGGGTCTGGGAACGGGGCAGCGGCGTCACCCTGGCCTGCGGCACCGGCGCCTGCGCGGCCGCCGCCGCGGCGGTCAGCCGGGGCTCCTGCGAAGCCGGAACGCCTGTGGAGGTCCGGCTGGACGGCGGGAGCCTGCGGATCACCGTCGATCACGCCGGAGCGCTTCGCATGGAGGGCCCCGCCGTAACTGTTTATGAAGGAGAGATCGAGCTGTGACCCATGTGAATCCATATTATGTCAACCTGAAGGACAGCTTTCTGTTCTATGAGACCAAGGCCCGGGCGGAAGCCTTTGAGGCCGCCCACCCCGAACGCCGCGTGCTGCGGCTGGGGATCGGAGACGTGACGCTGCCCCTGGCCCCTGTGGTCATCGAAGCGCTGCACAAGGCGGTGGAGGAGCAGGCCCGGAAGGAGACCTTCCAGGGCTACATGCCGGAGCTGGGCAAGGATTTTATGAAGCGGGCCGCCGCGGCCAACTACGCCCGGCGCGGGGTGCAGCTCGAGCCCGAGGAGATCTTTGTCTGCTACGGCATCGGGGACGACCTGGGGGCCATCGGCGGCCTCTTTGCCCGGGAGAACCGGGTGGCCGTGGTGGAGCCGGCCTATCCGGCCTACGTGGATACGAATCTCATGGCGGGCCGGGAGATCATTCCCATTCCCGGCACGGAGGAAAACGGCTTTCTGCCTCTTCCCTTCCCCGGGCTGGAGGCGGAGCTGGTCTATCTCTGCTCCCCCAACAACCCCACCGGAGCCGCCTATTCCAAGGCCCAGCTGCAGCAATGGGTCGATTGGGCCAACGCGCACGAAGCCGTTCTCATCTTTGACGCCGCCTATGAGGGCTTTATCACGGATCCGGAGGTACCTCACAGCATCTATGAACTGCCCGGGGCGAAGGAATGTGCCATTGAGCTCTTCTCCCTGTCCAAATCCGCGGGCTTCACCGGCACCCGACTGGGCTATACCGTGGTGCCCAAAGCTCTGATCCGGGAGGGAAAGTCCCTGCAGGCCATGTGGGTCCGCAACCGGAGCACCTGCACCAACGGCGTTTCCTACATCCTCCAGCGGGCGGGCGAAGCCGCCCTGACCGACGAGGGTCTGCGTCAGAGCCGGGCCAGCCTTGGCGTCTACCGGAAAAACGCGGATCTCCTCACGGCTGCCCTGGAGCGCTGCGGGATCCGCTATTTCGGCGGGCAGAACGCGCCTTACATCTGGCTGCGCTGCCCCGGCGGCATGGACAGCTGGAGCTTCTTCGACTGGCTCATGGAGCAGGCCGGCGTCGTGGGGAGCCCCGGCGTGGGCTTCGGCGCCTGCGGCGAGGGCTGGTTCCGCTTCTCCTGCTTCAGCACCCCGGAGGTCACCGCCGAAGCGGCGGCGCGCCTGGAAGCGATTTTGCCCCGCCTGCAGGGACAAACTGATCCCTGATCCCTGATCCCTAATCCCTAATCCCTAATCCCTGTTGCCTGTTGCCTGCAAAAAAGCCCTGGCCGATCCGGCCAGGGCTTTTTCACGCCGCGCAGGCGGCAATCAGAAGGGCATCTCCTCGTCGTCGTCCTCGTCGAACTCGAACTCCAGGAGTTCGCCGCACTTGGAGCAGGGCTTGGAGCCCTCCATCAGATCCTTCTCGCTGAAGTGATGGACCTCGCCGCACTTGGGGCAGGTGACTTCGTAGACGGGATCCTCGTCGTACTCGTAATCGTCGTCGCCAAGGTCGTAGTCGAAATCCTCATCGTCGTCGAACTCGTCGTAATCGTCCTCGTCGTCCTCATCATAGTCCATCAGGAACTCGTCGATGGCGTCCAGGTTGTCTTCGATCTCGTCCAGCTCGTCGGAGACGGCGCTGGCGTGGCCTTCCAGGTCGCCGATGGCGCCGGCCATACCCTGGAGCAGGTCCACCCCGGCCTTCAGCAGGCGGTTTTCGTCCTTCTCGGTGTCGAGCTTGATGCCGTCCATCAGGCCCTTCAAATATGCTGCTTTTTCTGCGAGTGTCATGGTGATTGCTCCTTTCTTCATTCAAGCGGTCGGGGTGTGGCGCAGATGGCCGCTGAGGTCAGCGGCCACTACGATTTAACTGTTAACTGTTAGCTGCTAACTGAAATCAGCCCTTGGCGCGGCCCATGTATTCGCCGGTGCGGGTGTCGATCTGGATCACGTCACCCTCGTTGATGAAGAGGGGGATCTTGACCTCGGCGCCGGTCTCCAGGGTGCCGGGCTTCAGGGTGTTGGTGGCGGTGTTGCCGGCCAGACCGGGCTCGGTGTGGGTGACTTCCAGATAGACGAAGTTGGGGCACTCAACGCCGAAGACGTTGCCCTTGTAGGACAGCAGAGTGCACTCCTCGTTCTCCTTCACGAACTTGAAGGCGTCGGGCAGGACGTCCTTGCCCAGAGGGACCATATCGAAGGTCTCGTTGTCCATGAAGTAGTACAGGTCGCCGTCGTTGTAGGAGTAAGCCATCTTCTTGCGCTCGATGAAGGCTTCCTCAAACTTGGCGGTGGGGTTGAACGAGGTCTCGGTCACGGCGCCGGTGATGACGTTCTTCATCTTGGTGCGGACGAAGGCCGCGCCCTTGCCGGGCTTGACGTGCTGGAATTCCACGACCTGATAGATCTTGCCGTCCATCTCAAAGGTCTTGCCGTTTCTGAAATCACTGGCGGTAATGGTTGCCATATATGTTTCCTCCAAAATTCTTAGAATATACTGTATTCTGCCGTTTTGGCAATTTTACTGGTATATTATACTACATGCTTTCAAAATATGCAAGTATTTTATTGCGGTTCTGCGGGTTTTCCGTCTGCTATCGTTCTTTGTCCGCTTTGCCGGGGCCCTGATCCGACCTCCGAAAGAGGCGGCGGAAGCTTGCCTGCCAAGAGCAGCTCTCCCGCGCTTCCGCCCAGGGAATGCCCGTGCTGACCCAGCACAGGCCAGGTACGGAGGCAAGAGTCTTGGAAATCAGCCAGGAGATCGCCAGGATCAGCAGAAAGACGGGAAGCAGATGCAGAAAGCGCCTGGGCCAGAGTTTCAGCCGCCAGAGCCCCTTGATGACCAGAGGATGGACCAGGTAGATCGGCAGAGACAGCCGCACCAGCTCCCGGGTGAGACGCAGCCGGGGGGCGCGGTGCAGGTTCTGCTTTGCCAGCAGGAAGAGCAGCGCGGCCAGGCAGATTTCCCAGCCCCCGTTCTGCTGCAGAAAGGCGGCGGAGTATTCCCCGAACTGCCGGGTCTTGAGCCAGGTTTCCACCGTGATGACACCCAGGAAGAACAGGGCGAGGACGATCAGCTTCCAGTTTTGGATTTTCTTTTCCCGACGGAAGAGAAAAAAGCCCAGCAGGAAGGGGAAGAGATGGCCGTTCAGGAACCGAAGGGCAGTGAACAGATCCAGCTCCAGATAGCCCTGCACAGTGCCCGGCAGCAGCATCCGAAGCATTTCCAGCCCTAAAATGGCGGCGATCCCGCCCAGCAGATAGCGCTCCGCGGCCCGGTCCATCCCCCGGACCATGGCGTACAGCAGAGGGGAGAGGACGTAAATGGCGATCAGGGTGTACATGTACCACAGGTGCGTATAGGCCGGAGTACTGGGGATGGCGAGAAAGCTTTTCAGGATTTCTCCAAGGGGCGATGCGTCCCAGCGCCAAACCAAGAGCAGGGACGCCGCGCTCCAGAACAGCAGGGGCAGGACCAGCCGGGGAATCCGCCTGCGCCACAGGTGCTTCAGATCGGCGCTTCGGGGGCTGCTCAGCAGCAGGCTCCCGGAGATCATAAAGAACAGAGGTACAGCCGTGAAGCACAGAGAAACCAGGAGGTTGGTCCCGTGCCAGCCAGGAGACAGCTCCTTGCGCAGGAGCCCGGAGGCCGCGTGCATCAGGATCACGCAGGACATGGCAAAGAGCCGCAGCCAGTCAAAGCAGCAGACCCGCTGCCCGCCCGCCCCGTTGGGAGCGGCGGACAGGGGCGCGCCCGTCAGATGGGCCTCGCCGCTCACAGGATGATGAGCTCCTTGGGACTGTGGGCCAGGTCCTCCACGCCATCCTCCCGGATGATGACGCAGTCCTCAATGCGGACGCCGAACTTGCCGGGCAGATAGATGCCGGGCTCGGCGGAGCTGACGCTGCCGGCGGGCATGGGCTTGTCGTTGGAGGGGTTGCAGCTGGGGCCCTCGTGCACCAGAAGGCCGATCCCGTGGCCGTAGCCGTGGCCGAAATACGCGCCGTAGCCGGCGTCGGCTATGACCTTCCGGGCCGCGCCGTCGATGGCCTGGCCGGTGACGCCCGCACGGGTCGCGGCGATGCCCGCCAGCTGGGCTTTCAGGACCGTCTCATAGACTTTTTTCATCTCGTCGGTGGCGTAACCCAGCGCCACGGTGCGGGTCATGTCGGAGCAGTAGTCCTTGTAGACCACGCCGAAGTCCATGGTGACGAAATCGCCCTCCTGGAGCTTCCGCTCCCCGGGGACGCCGTGGGGCATGGAAGTGTTGGGGCCGGACACGACGATGGGCGCGAAGGACAGGCCCTCGGCGCCGTTCTTGTACAGGCAGTAGATGAGCTCCGCGCAGAGCTCCTTTTCGGTCATGCCGACCTTGATCCGCTTGCAGACCTCCGTGAAGCTCTTATCTGTGATGGCCTGGGCCTGGCGCATGCGCTCCAGCTCGTATTCTTCCTTCAGCTCCCGGAATTTGTTGATGTCCTTCTGGCAGGGAAGCAGCTTGGCGTTGAGCTTTTCCTCATAGGTGCGGAACTCAGCCACGGTGAGGAAGTCCTCCTCGAAGCCCAGGGTAAAGACCTCGAAGTCGGAGATGGCCTGGTTGAGCTGCTGGATGTAGTTGTTGTCCTTGGTGACCATGCGGACCTCAAAGCCCTTGAGGTTCTTTTCGGCGGTCTCGATGTAGCGGGAGTCGGTGTAGTAGCGGCAGCCCTTTTTCGTGACGATGGCGGCGCCTTCGTCCACATTGAATTCGGCGCAGTACTTGCGGGAAATGGGGCTGGTGAGGAGCAGTCCGTCATAGACGCCCTTGTCCAGCAGGGACAGATACTTTTCCAGATTGGTCATGGCTTTGTGATTCTCCTTTTTCTTGCTAAAAATATGAACGGCTGCTCCACGAAATGGCGGAGCTTCAGCCAAATGTTGTGCAGATGGATGGGCTTGACCAGGATGGACAGAGCCCCGGCCCGGTTGGCGCCCAGGACGTCGGTAAAGATCTGATCGCCGGCCAGGGCGGTCTCCGAAGGCGCGGCGTCAAAGCGGGCCAGGCAGCGGCGGATCCCCCGGCGGCCCGGTTTTTTGGAGCGGGTGACACAGGCGATATGATGCGCCTTGCAGAAGGCCGGAGCCTTGTCCTTTTTGCTGTTGGAAACGACACAGAGCTCGATCCCGCCGCGCTTCATCCCGTCGATCCAGATCAGGAGTTCCCGGGTGGGGATCTTTGAGGTGTAGGGCAGCATCGTGTTGTCGAAGTCCAGCATCAGAAGCCGCACGCCCCGCTCCCGCAGATAGGCCGGAGTAATATCGGTCAGCTTGTGGAAGATTGCCTTCGGCAGCAGAGAGAAGGGCATGTTCGCAGCACCGCCTTCATAATTTGTATCGACGCACAGATGTGCGCCATTCACGCCAACTGATAGTATACCACAAGATATGGGGTTTGTCTATGAGTATTTCCGTTTATTTGTGGGAAACCGGGATGAAATTCCCCGGCGGAACAGCCCTGATCCCGGGCTTTGGCTTCACGGAAGGCGGCCTGTGGCGTGCGCGCCCCATTCCGGCGGGGGCGGCGGGGCTCATCGTGGACGACCGCTTCCCGCCGGACCGGCGGGGGCTCGCGGCGGCACGGCAGGCCCTCGCGGAGCGAACGGAACTGCTGATTTTCGACTTTGAGCGCCCGCTCTCTCCCCTGCTCGCGGAGCTGCTGCAGGCTTTGGGCGGGAAGCGGACGGTGCTGCCGCCGGCCTGGGCTGCGCTGCCCCACGCGGCCGTCCTCGTGGGCCCCTGGACGGGAGAGCACCCCTTCCCCCGCTGGCTGGAGGCGCAGCGGAACTGCTACGGAAGGGTGATTCTGGACGCCGCCCCGCTGCGGGCCGCGGCGGCCCCCGGCGGACCCCGGCGAGTCTGGGAAGGCCCGCCGCCGGAGCGGGGCTTCCCCTGCCCGGGGCTGGGCTGCCTGCACCGGCGGCTGGAGGACGGAACGCTTCTGTTCTGGGATACGCAGCAGACCCTTTCCGCCCGGTTGGCCGGATTGGACGTGCCGGTGATTGTTTTCCGTGCGGATTGGGAAAGCCTGGCGGCGCGGTAAATTGGGATTTGGCACTCCGTAGGGGCCGGCGTCCCCGACGGCCCGGACGGATCAGAGAACGGCACGTTCGGGGCGTCGAGGACGCCGCCCCCTACGGAGATAGCCCCACAAATCCCGATTTGCATCCCGGCTTGATTTTTTATCGGGAGACTGCTACAATGGACCTTGGAAAAGAGGTGCGCACATGGCCGGAAAATACGACGACATCATTCATCTGAACAGGCCGGTTTCCCGGAAGCATTCTCCGATGCCGATGGAGGAGCGTGCAGCCCAGTTCTCGCCTTTCGCGGCCTTGACCGGCTACGAGGACGTCATCTCCGAAGCGGCCAGACTGACCGCGGAGCAGGTCGTGCTGGACGAAGACGCAAAACAGGAGCTCGATGAAAAGCTGCGGCTGCTGGACGCACAGATCACGGCCCGGGGCTCGGCAGAGGCGGAGCTGACCTGGTTCGTTCCCGACGGTCTGAAGCTGGGCGGCGAATACCTGACCCGCCGGGTCACAGTCCGCAGAGCGGATCATAGCTACCGCCTGCTGGAGCTCGCCGACCGCAGTGTCATTGAGATCGACCGGATCCTGAACCTCCGCCTGGATCCCTGATCCCTTTTGCGGGCTAATAGCCCGCGCTGCATTCCCTGATCCCTGATCCCTGATCCCTGACATCAAAACAGGCTCCGTCCCGGAGGACGGAGCCTGTTTTGATGAAGCAGATGCTTACAGCAGGTTGGAGAAGTGCTTGATGGTGCGGACCATCTGGCTGGTGTAGGAGTTCTCGTTGTCGTACCAGGAGACGACCTGGACCTGGTAGGTCTCGTCGTCGATCTTGGCGACCATGGTCTGGGTGGCGTCGAAGATGGAGCCGAAGCGGCTGCCGATGATGTCGGAGGAGACGATCTCGTCCTCGTTGTAGCCGAAGCTCTCGTTGGCGGCGGCCTTCATGGCGGCGTTGATGCCTTCCTTGGTGACGCCGGCCTTCTTGACCACGGCGATCAGGATGGTGGTGGAGCCGGTGGGGGTGGGAACGCGCTGGGCGGAGCCGATCAGCTTGCCGTTCAGCTCGGGGATGACCAGGCCGATGGCCTTGGCGGCGCCGGTGGAGTTGGGAACGATGTTCACAGCGGCGGCGCGGGAGCGGCGGAGGTCGCCCTTTCTCTGGGGGCCGTCCAGAGGCATCTGGTCGCCGGTGTAGGCGTGGACGGTGGTCATGATGCCGGAGAGGATGGGAGCGTAGTCGTTCAGGGCCTTGGCCATGGGCGCCAGGCAGTTGGTGGTGCAGGAGGCGGCGGAGATGATGTTGTCTTCCTTGGTCAGCTTCTCGTGGTTGACGTTGTAGACGATGGTGGGCAGGTCGTTGCCCGCGGGAGCGGAGATGACGACCTTCTTGGCGCCGGCGTCAATGTGAGCCTGAGCCTTGGCCTTGCTGGTGTAGAAGCCGGTGCACTCCAGCACGACGTCTACGCCGATTTTGCCCCAGGGCAGATCGGCGGCGTTGGGCATCTTGTAGATGACGATCTTCTTGCCGTCGACAACGATGTAGTTGTCTTCGCCTTCGCCCTCGTTGAACTCGACCTTGTGGGTCAGCGCGTAGTTGCCCTGGGTGGAGTCGTACTTGAGCAGATGGGCCAGCATCTTGGAAGAGGTCAGGTCGTTGATGGCTACGATCTCGTAGTCGGGGTCGCCGAACATCTGGCGGAAGGCCAGGCGGCCGATGCGTCCGAAGCCGTTGATTGCTACTTTGACAGGCATAGTAAATTCCTCCATTTCATGCGCCTTGGCGCAAAGATTAATGAAATTGATGGGTGGACAAACGATTTTGTCTAATCGTTTGCATTATTATACACTGATTTTTCCCGATTGTCCAGAGCTTTTATGCAGCTTCCGGAAAAATCGGCAACTTTCCGAAAAAATGCTGAGCAACGGTTGCAAATATGGAGAAACTGTGTTATAATAAAGTATAATGGGTAGAATGGGGGGTGTAGGCGATGCTGGATCTTCACTGTCATATTCTGCCCGGTCTGGACGACGGGGCAGAGCGCTTGGAAGTTTCCCTTTCCATGGCAGCCATGGCGGCGGACTCCGGCGTGACCCACATTTTTGCCACGCCCCACTGCAATACCCGCGACACCCGGAAGAACTTCCGTACCCCGGCGCTGATCGACGCCTATACGGCCCTCCAGGACGCCCTGGACCGGGCCGGAATCCCGGTGAAGATCCTCTCCGGCGCCGAGGTCCTGGCCCGGGGGCGCTTTGCCGAACACCTGCGCGCCGGCGACTTTATGACCCTGAACGGCTCGCGCTATCTTTTGGTGGAGTTCTACTTCGACGAGGATCCCGCTTACATGGAGCGCTGCATGTCAGCCGTGGAGGCCGAGGGTCTGATCCCGGTGGTCGCCCATCCGGAGCGCTACTTCTGCGTCCAGCGCGCACCGGAGCTGGCCCAGCTCTGGGCGGAACGGGGCCGGATTTTGCAGCTCAACAAAGGCAGCCTGCTGGGCGAGCTCGGAGAGGACGCCTTCACCGCCGCTTCGCTGCTGCTTCGCCGGGGCGCGGTCTCCGTGATCGCCTCCGACGCCCACCATTTTCTCCGGCGCAGCCCCGAAATGGGCGAGCTGCTGCCCCTCCTTGCGCGCCGCTTTCCCGAGGTCGATCCCGACCTGCTGCTGCGCAGGAACCCGTTGAGAATCGCGAAAGATCAAGCTCTTTAAGGAGATCTGTTATGCTGAGATACGTCCGCATCATTCTGGTCGTTCTGTTCTGTCTGGCGCTGATCGGCGCGGCGGGACTGTATTTCTATGTCCGCACCCATGAAGACACCAGTCCTCCCGCCTTTCGCTCCGGGACCGATCTGCTGGAGGTCAGCGTCAAGGATCCGGAAGAAGCGCTGCTCCGGGACCTGCAGGCCTACGACAACGTGGACGGCGACCTGAGCGCCAGGATCCACGTCAAGGAGATCTCCACCCTGATCAACGAGACGGACGTTAACGTCACCTATATCGTCTTCGACGAGGCCTCCAACTATGCCACCTATACCCGCACGGTCCGATACGTCGACTACACGCCGCCGAAGTTTGGCCTGACCGGGCCGATGGTCTTCAAGGTCGGCGATACGGTCAACCTCAGCGGTACCGTCACCGTGACGGACATCCGGGACGGCAACATCTCCGGTCGGCTCATGCTGGAGGAATCCACGGTTATAAACAGCACCCCCGGCATCTATTCCGTCAAGCTCAGCGCCACCAACCGGATGGGCGACACCATCACGCTGCCCCTGTCCGTTCAGATCGTCGATAACTCCTTCACCCGGGCGAAGATCGAACTGACGGATTATCTGATCTACGCAAAGGTCGGCGAAACGCTGAATTTTCGCAAATACGTGCGCGGGATCACGGACCCGCTGGCCGAGAACCCGGAGGAGTCGATTTCCGTATACCGGGTCACGATCAATTCCACGAACCTGAACATGACCGTCCCGGGCGTCTACGAGGTCTACTACTATTACACCGGCATCTCCGGCGAAATCGCCACGGTGATCCTCACCGTGATCGTAGAATGAGGTTTCAAACATGAGTCAAACAAAACGAGCCGAATCCGTCTGGGCGGAAGTTGAGCCCTACTGCGTACTGCGCCGGATCTGGCGGAGCCTGTGGATGATCCTGATGTGCGCGGGACTCTTCGCCCTGCTGGCTTACATCGGCACTACGCTGCTGGCCCATCCAAGCTATACCTGCTCCGCCACCTTTGTGGTGACGCCCCGGAACAGTTCCAACGTCTACCAGAGCAGCGTCAGCTCGGTCACAAACTCCACCGCCGAGCAGTTTGCCAAGCTTCTGTCCAGCACGACTCTGGTCAACCGTGTGCAGCGGCTGAACGGCGAAGACGTGGAGGGCGCCACTGTCAGCGCGTCCGCCGTGTCCGACACGAGTCTGATCCAGCTTCGCGCCAGCGGTCCTTCTCCCCGCTCGGCCTATTACATGTGCATGGGGATTGTTGAGCACTATGAAGACTACTCCAAATACGTCTTTGATTCGGTGATCCTGGAGCCCGTCTCCGCGCCTTCGGTGCCCGGCAAAAGCGCCATGGCGGCGACCCAGCGCAGAGCGATGCTGATCGGCGCCATCCTCGGCGCAGTCGCCATGACCGCGCTGGTGGCCGTGATCTGCATCACCTCCGGCACGGTCCAGACGATCCACGGAGCCCACGTTCAGGTGGACGGCACCCTGCTGGGGACCCTCAACCACCAGCGCAAGCGGCGGACGCTGAAGAGCATGCTGCGCAGGAAAAAGAGCTCCCTGCTGATCTCCAATCCCACGACCTCCTTCCTCTATGTGGAGACCATCCACCAGCTCCGTACCCGGCTGGAGCACGCCTGGCGTCAGCACGGCTGCAAGACCTTCCTCGTGACTTCCGTCAGCGAAAACGAAGGCAAATCCACCGTGGCGGCCAACCTGGCCCTGAGCCTGGCCCGGCGGCACAAGCGGGTCCTGCTGATCGACTGCGACCTGCGGAAATCCGCCCAGCATCTGATTTTCGAAACCGCGGAAAAGAACGCCACCCTCAACACCCTGCTCCGGAATGAGCTTGATGCGGAGCGGCTGGTCAAGGCCCTGCAATACCGGAAGGCCGAAAACCTCTTCCTGCTCTTTGCGTCCAACGTCCAGCGCCACTCCTCGGAGCTGCTCGGCTCCGAGCGGATGGCCCAGCTCCTCGCCGTGCTGCGGGAGAATTTCGACTATGTGATCCTGGACTCCTCGCCTCTGGGCTTCTTCACCGACAGCGAAGTCCTCTCCGACCTGGCCGACGCTTCTCTCCTGGTCATGCGGCAGGACACGATCGCCGATAAAACCGTCAACGACGCCATCGACAGTCTGAGCCGCTGCAACGCCCGCTTCCTCGGCTACGTCTTCAACGACGTGCACACGCTCAATTTTGCCGCGAGCCTCATGGGCGGGCGGCGCTATGGCTACGGCTACGGCTACGGACGCGGCTACGGCTACGGCTACGGAAGCTCCAAGTACAGCCAGGGCTACGGTTACGGCTACGGACGCCCGAAGTCCGGCAAGGACGAGGATGATTCCGAAGAGAACGTGGAGCTGAACACGTCCCGGAAGGAGGATTGACATGAGTTCTCAGAAAAAACCTTCCGAGTTCAATTTCTCCGTCTTCTGGCATAATTTTCTGCGGACCCTGCCGCGGCTGATCTGGATCCCGCTGCTGCTCTGCGTACTGGCGGGCGGCTACCGATATTACAGAAGCGTCCGCAGCTACAGCCCGGTGTATGAGACCTTCGCGGTCTACCGTGTCAGCGCGAGCCGGAGCGGCAGCGTCGACCTGAACAGCTACCGCTACTACCTGGACGCCAACGCCGCCAGCAAGATCGCAGCCTCCTACCCCTATGTGATGAGCGCCGATCAGAGCAAGGCGCTGCTGAAGGAGAAGTACGGCGCCGCTTCCCTGCCCGCCACGGTGAGCTGCCGCTCCGAATCCACCATGCTGATCCTGACCGCCAAGGCAAGCACGGCGCAGCGGGCCTATGACGGTCTGCACATGGCCGCCGAGGTCTTCCCCGAAGCGGGCGTCGGCATTCTCGGAACCTTTTCCCTGGAAGTCTTTGACGAGGCGGCCTTCCCTGTCTCTCCCAACAACCCGCCCAACTTTGTCAGTCAGGCGGTGAAATGGGCGCTGATCGGACTCGCCGCCGGTCTCGCGCTGATCGCGCTGGTGTCCCTGTTCCGCAAAACCGTCCACAACTCCGAAGATCTGCGCGATCTGCTGAACGTCCCCTGCCTGGGCCTTCTGCCCCAGGTTCGCTTCAAGGCCAGAACCGACGCCAACCGGGCTGTGCTGCTGACAAACCCGAAGCTGGACGAAGGGTATATCGAGGCGATCCGCGCCGTTCGCTTTCAGCTTCACAAAGAGCTGGAGCACCAGCGCGCAAAGATCATCATGGTCACCTCCACCGTCCCGGAGGAGGGAAAAAGTACCCTTTCCGCCAACCTGGCCCTCGCCCTGGCCGAAAAGAATCGGCGTGTAACGCTGGTGGACTGCGACCTGCGCAAGCAGTCGCTGAAGGATCTGTTCGGCATCACCGGGGCTACCCGCGGGCTCGTGGAGCTGATCGCGGAACATGACGACGATCTCGAAGCCGCCCTGGCCCCCATCGAGGGCACCAATCTCCGGCTGCTCAGCGGCGACAAGGTCGCCGAACAGCCCCAGAATTTCCTGGCCTCTCCCCAGCTGGGAGACATTATGAACGCCCTTCGTCAGTATTCGGACTACGTGATCGTGGACACGCCGCCCAGCGGTCTGCTCTCCGACGCAGCCAGTCTCTCCCAGTGGGCGGACGGCGTCATCTACGTCGTCCGGCAGGACTACGTGGGTCAGGCGGCGGTGCTCAACAGCGTCAGCACCCTCAACGGCATGGACGTCCGCTTTATCGGCTGCGTCCTCAACCAGACCGCCCGTTCCACCAGTTCCAGCGGCTACGGCTACGGGCGCTACGGCAAGCACTACGGCTACGGCTACGGCTATGGCTACGGCTACGCAAAGAAATACGGAAAAACCGATCGGACTCAGGAAGAATCCGAAAGTTATACAAAATAGGAGGCTCATATGAAACTGTCACAAAAAGCTCAACAATGCACGCTTTCCCCCATGCGCAAGTTTACGCCCTACGCCATGGCGGCGGAGGCGGCCGGAAAAAAGATCTATAAGCTGAACATCGGTCAGCCCGACATCGAGACCCCGCCGGAGTTCTTTGAGGCGGTTCGCGGCTTCTCCCAGAAGGTTCTGGCCTACGCCAACTCCCAGGGTACGGAGTTCATGCTGCAGACTGTGGTGGACTACTACAAGCGCATCGGCGTGGACTACGACAAGAAGGACATCCTGATCACCACCGGCGGCAGCGAGGACCTGCAGATCCTCTTCCTCTGCATTCTGGACGAGGGCAGCGAGGTCATCGTCCCCGAGCCTTTCTATTCCAATTACAACACCTTCATCAAGGCCGCCGGCGGCGTCATCCGGCCCATGGCCACCATCCCCGAGGAGGACTACAACTACGCCAAGCCCGAGGCTCTGGAGGCTCTGATCAACGACAAGACCCGCGCCATCGCCATCATCAACCCCCACAACCCCACGGGCAACGTCCTGACCGAAGAGGAGCTCCGCGCCATCGCCAACGTGGCGAAGAAGCACGGCCTGTATCTGATCTGCGACGAGGTCTACCGGGAGTTCGTCTACGACACCGACAAGATCCTCTGCGCCGGCGCCCTGCGGGACGTGGACGAGAACGTGGTGGTCATCGACTCCGTCTCCAAGCGCTTCTCCGCCTGCGGCGCCCGGATCGGCATGCTGATCTCCCGGAACAAGGCCCTCATGGCCGAGGCTCTGAAGTTCTGCCAGGGCCGCCTGTGCACCACCACCCTGGAGCAGGTGGGCGCCTCCGCTCTCTACTCCGTGGGCCCCGAGTACTTTGAGAAGGTCCGCGAGGAGTACAAGCGCCGCCGCGATCTCTGCTACCGCAAGCTCACCGCCATCCCCGGCGTGGTCTGCGCCAAGCCCATGGGCGCCTTCTACGTCATGGCGAAGCTGCCCATCGACGACGCCGACGAGTTCATGAAGTTCATGCTGACGGAATTCGAGGATCAGGGCGAGACCGTCATGTGCGCCCCCGCCGGCGGCTTCTACGCCACCCCGGGCCGCGGCAAAAACGAGATCCGCATCGCCTACGTCCTGAAGGAAAAGGACCTGGACCGGGCCCTGGATCTGCTGGCCATGGGCATTGAGGCCTACAACAAGCGGTAATATACACGGAAATTTACACCGCAAAACCCGTGAAAAAGCTCTTGCTTTTTCACGGGTTTTGCGCTATGATACAGGCGGTCCCTCGGAGAGTAGGGCGCGCGCGTCGGGATTTCCCGGTAGTGCCATTGGATGGGAGGTTGCCAATGGACGAAAGCCAGTGTCTGGCTGCGATGCGCGCCTGCAGCCGCTCCGAAAAACCAGGGCCCCAACCTCCTCCGAACGGAGGATTTTTTATGTCTGAAAAAACCGCTTCTTTGCAGGCTCCGCAGGCACGGGAGCCTGTTTCCTCTGTGGAACCAGGCTCTGCAAGATCATTTCTGCCTTCGGACCGTCCCGAAGACCGGCTCCCCGCCAAGACCCTGTCCAAGCTGGCGCTTCTCTGCACCGCTTCGGCTTTTCTCAGTGATCTGATCACGGCCGGGCCCATGCCGGAGGCCGCCGCCTTCACAGCCGCCCTGAAGCAGGCGGGTTTCTTCCCGCTGCTGTTTTTGCTGCTGGAGTTCCTGCTGCCCATTGGCGCCTGCATCCTGCTCGTCCTGGCTCTGAGAACGGAGAACCAGCGTGATTCCGCTCTCTTTCCCGTATCGGTGCTCGTTTATGCCGCCTTCCTGCTGATCGTATTTCTGGAGCGGATCGCGGTGAATCGGGTCGGCGATCCGTGGTACGCCATCGTCGCCCAGTGTGTTCTGATCGTTTCCGCCTCTGTCTCCGCGGTGCTTTGCCTGTGCAGGCGGAGAAACAATGTGCTGACCGTGATCGTCAGCGCCGTTCATATCCTGTTCTGGATCGGCTGCGGCGCGGCCTGCATGGCCTCCGTCCCGAAGGGCGGCGCTAAGGAGGCAGCGTTCGTGCTGTTCTCCCGCGAAGGCGTGATTCTTTCCGCACTTCGGGCCGGGTATGAAAATGGGAACGCCTGGACCGGGTTGGCCGCCTTCCTCTATCTGTTCCAGCTGTTCTGGCCCCTTCTCTTCCTCGGCGCAGTGATCGTGGTCTCCCTGCCCCGGCCCGCGAGAACGCGCAGCCTGCGCACCCTCGTCATTCTTTCCATGCTGACAGCCATGGAGATTGTTCTCAATCGCTTCCTGTCCATCAACGCCTGGAATCTGAAGATCGGCTTCAGCTTCATCCCCGTCGTGGTGGCCGCCATGCTCTACGGCCCCGCGGGAGGCGCCTGTGTGGCGGCCCTGGGCGATTTTCTCGGCGCCATTCTCTTCCCCATCGGTCCCTATTTCCCCGGCTTCACCTTCACCGCCCTGCTGACAGGCATCGTGTTCGGCCTTTTCCTGCGCCGGAAGCAGACGCCGCTGCGCACCGTCATTGCAGTCCTCATCAACCAGTTGGGCCTGAGTCTGCTGCTCAATACTTTCTGGATTTCCGTCCTGTACAAGTCCCCATACTTCCCCACCCTGCTGAGCCGGATCCCGCAATGCGCCGTTCTGATCCCGGTTCAGATTGCCCTCATTCTTGCCTTCTCTCACGCCCTCCGCCGCCTGAAATTCCAGAAGCCGTAACACCTGGCTTCCGATTTGGAAAACATAGCGCAGCCCCCGATTGCAGAAAAAAACCTTGCAATCGGGGGCTGCGTCATGTATAATAAGTAGGATTTCTGAGAAAAGAGTCGAGAAGAAACAAAAAGGTGGACTACTGAATGGATATTTTTGCAAAGTGTGACAAACCCTCCGTCGCCCAGGATCTGATTGACCAGGGCATCTATCCCTATTTCCACGCGCTGGAATCCCGGCAGGACGTGGAGGTCATCATGGAAGGCAAGCGCCGGATCATGCTGGGCTCCAACAACTACCTGGGGCTGACCATCCATCCCGAGATCATTGAGGCCGGCATCAAGGCCTTTGAACAGTACGGCTCCGGCTGCTCCGGCTCCCGCTTCCTCAACGGCACCCTGGAAATGCACCTGGAGCTGGAGGCGGAGCTGGCGAAGTTCCTCCGCAAGGAGATGGTCATCACCTTCTCCACGGGCTTCCAGTCCAACCTGGGCATCATCTCCGCCATCGTCGGCCCCCACGACTACGTGATCTGCGACCGGGAGAACCACGCCTCCATCTATGACGGCTGCAAGCTGAGCTACGGCAAGATGCTCCGCTACCGCCATTCCGACATGGCGGATCTGGAACAGCAGCTGCAGAAGGTCCCCGAGAATCGGGGCTGTCTCATCGTCACCGACGGCGTATTCTCCATGGGCGGCGACATTGCCAAGCTCCCCGAGATCGTGAAGCTGGCCAGGCAGTACGGCGCCGGCGTCATGGTGGACGACGCCCACGGTCTGGGCGTCATCGGCGAGGGCGGCCGCGGCACCGCCAGCTACTACGGTCTGGAGGACGAGGTGGACATTTACATGGGCACCTTCTCCAAGTCCCTGGCCTCCCTGGGCGGCTACTGCGCCACCTCCAAGCGCATTGGCTTCTATATCAAACACAGCTCCCGGCCCTTCATCTTCTCCGCCTCCATGACCCCGGCCAACTGCGCCACGGCCCTGGCGGCTCTGCGGCATCTGGAGGCCCACCCCGAGATCGTGGACCGGCTGCGGGAGAATTCCTCCTACGCCCGGGAGTGCTTCCATAAGAAGGGCGTCCGCATCATCGAGGCCGAGACCCCCATCGTACCCATCTATACCTACGAGGTGCTGAATACCCTGGAGAAGGCCCGTCAGGCCTACGACGCGGGCGTCTACGTGAATCCCGTTCTGCCCCCCGCCTGCGCCGAGGGCGAGTGCCTGCTGCGGACCAGCTACATGGCTACCCATACCCACGCGCTGATCGACGAAGCTACCGACATTCTTGCAGAGGTGTTGAAGGAGCATGCGTAATTCTGTCGCCATCGTCACCGGAGGCAGCTCCGGCATCGGTCTGGCCGCCGCCCGGGCCCTGCGGGACAAGGGCCTGACCGTCTATATCCTCTCCCGCCGTCCCTACTCCGAGAAGGGCCTGCACCACATCTGCTGCGACGTGGCCGACGAGCGCCAGTGCGCCGAGGCCTTTGAGACCGTGCTGCACAAGGCGGAAACCGTGGATATTCTGGTGAACTGCGCGGGCTTCGGCATCTCCGGGGCCGTGGAATTCACGGAGCTGGCCGAGGCTAAAAAGCAGATGGAGGTCAACTTCTTCGGCTGCGTCAACATGACCAAAGCCGTCCTGCCCTATATGCGGCAGCGGCGCAGCGGCCGCATCGTCAACATCAGCTCCGTCGCCGCTCCCGCCGCCATTCCCTTCCAGGCCTACTACTCCGCCTCCAAGGCGGCCATCAACGCCTGGACCGCCGCCCTGGCCAACGAGGTCCGGCCCTACGGCGTCACCGTCACCGCCGTCCAGCCCGGGGACATCAAGACCGGCTTTACCGCCGCCCGGGAAAAATCCGTGGCCGGAGACGAGGCCTACGGCGGCCGGATCTCCAAATCCGTCGCGAAAATGGAGCACGACGAGCAGAACGGCATGGATCCTGCGGTCGCCGGACAGTACGTGGCGAAGATCGCCCTGACGAAGCGCCCCAAGCCGGTCTACACCATCGGCTTTTCCTACAAGGCCATCTGCGTCCTGCTGAAGCTCCTGCCCTCCCGGCTGGCCAACTGGCTGATCGGGAAGCTGTACGCGTAAGGAACAGGGAACCGGCAACAGGCCCGCCTGTAGCGCCGGCTATCAGCCGGCCACGCCTCCCCGCACGAACGAGGCATCAGGCATCAGGCATCAGACCCGCTCGTAGGGGCCGAACTCGAAGAGTCACGAAGTATGCCCATATCGGCCCGCCTCCCCGCACGAACGGACAAGCAAAATGCAAAATGAAGAGAGAAACATCAGAGAGCGGAAATCTACAACTATGAAATACACCGCGTTGGTTATCACTGTTTCGGATCGCTGCTATCGCGGTGAGCGGGAGGATCTTTCCGGGCCCGCTTTGGCAGCATATCTGACGAAACAGGGTTTTGAACTGCTGCCGCCGGTGCTGGTGCCTGACGAGCAGCCCCTGATCGAGGCGGCCCTGATCGCCGCCTGCGAGGCGGACGCCGCCCTGGTGCTGACCACCGGCGGGACGGGCTTCGCGCCCCGGGACCTGACCCCGGAGGCGACGCTGGCGGTCTGCGAGAAGCCGGTTCCGGGCATTCCGGAGGCCATGCGGGCCGCGTCCATGAAGATCACGCCCCGGGCCATGCTGTCCCGGGCCGCCGCGGGCATCCGGGGCCGGACCCTGATCCTCAACCTCCCCGGCAGCCCCCGGGCCGCCCTGGAAAACCTGGAGCCCGTCCTCCCCGCCGTCCTCCACGGCCTGAAGATGCTGCGGGCCGACGCTCCCGCCGACTGTGGAAAACTGAAACCGTCGGAGCTCTGAACGGAGAGTCCTTTCGATACAAATAAATTCCGGGGCGTGGACCCCGGAATTTATTTGTATCGAAAGGAAACGGGCGAAGCCCCTCCCCTATTTTCCCTGCGTAAAAAATTTTTTCAGTTTCCTGTAACGAAACCGGATCGTTTCGCATTAACCAGGCAGAGAGGTGATGAAAATGCTCGATCTTGACGCGCTCTACCGGGAGCACGCCGACACGGTCTTCCGATACTTATTGGTCAGAACCAACTCGGCGGATCTCTCGGAGGAGCTGACGCAGGAGACCTTCTTCCAGGCCGTCCGGACCGTGGACAGCTTTGACGAGAGCTGCAAGTTCAGTACCTGGCTCATCGGCATCGCGAAGAACGTCCTGCGCACCCACTACCGCAAGCAAACGCAGCAACCCACCGTTTCTCTGGACGACGCGCCGGAGCTCAGCGGGGCCTCCGCGGAGGAGGTCGTGTTCTCCGGAAGCGAGACAGAGTCCATCCTCAGTGTGATCCACAGGGTCCCGGAGCCGGGCCGCGAGGTGCTCTATCTCCGGCTGCTGGGCAGCCTGTCCTTCCGTCAGATCGGCGACATCCTGGGGCAAACGGAAACCTGGGCAAGGGTGACCTTCTACCGTGCAAAACAGTCTGTCGTAAAGGAGTTGAAGCACAATGACTGAAAAAGCTTCCTGTGAAATGATCCGCGATCTGCTCCCCCTTTATGTGGAGCATCTGACCTCCCCGGAGACCGAAAAGGAGATCCGCTCTCATCTGGCGGAATGCGCCGCCTGCCGGGAGTTCTACGAGGAAATGAGCGCCCCTGAGCCCGTCCGGGCCGAAACGATCCCCGAGGTGGACGGGCTGAAAAAGGTGAAAAAGCGCCGCGCCCTTGTGCTGACTGCCGCGGTGCTGGCGGTGGCCCTGATCGCGGGCGGCCTGTTCGCCTGGTTCCGGGCAAAGCAGAGCGAGCCTGCCGTCACCTACGACGCCGACACGAAGACCCTGGTCGTAAGCGGGACCGGCGGCTACGATAGGCTGGAGCTGCCCGCCGAGGCGAACCAGGCGAAAAACCTGGAGGTCCAGGACGACAACTTTCACCTGTCCCTCTACCTTCCCGTGCTGCAGGACTATGGCAGCGAGCTCAACGCCTATCTGCCCGCCTACCTGGATCGGACGGACAAGAGCCTGCAGTTCCTTCGGGACTATCTGCGCCAGAACGCGCCGCGCCGGGATATCAAAGCGCAGGCCGAAAAGACCGTGGAATTCACGATCCGCAAAAACAGCTACGACTACAGCTACGACAACACCGAGGAAGAACGGATCGTCATTGAGATGGGCCGCTTCTACTGGCACCGCGAGGAGCTCTATCTGCTCTCCCTGATGAACACGAAAAACGTGACCTGGCAGCAGCTTGGCTACGCCTGGTATCTGAGTTCCTGCGTGGATCCCTATTATGAACAGCTCTACACGGAAGAAACCAACTGGGAGGAGATGCCCTATTACGAAACCTTCCTGCGGGGCGGCGGCGATCCGGAGCTCAAAACGCCCCGGGACTTCAAAATCCTGGTCGACTCGGTTGCCTATACCTGCCTGACAAAGGGCATGCGCTGGGGCACGCCCTACGAGAGCAGCCCGGTCTATGAGACCGCTTTCTTCCGCGGCCGTCCTGCCGGCAAAGAAAACGAGATGAGCGTCATCATGGCGGCCTCCTTCATCGCCTGGCTCAGCGAGCGGTACGGCTTCGACAAAACGACGGCCTTCTGCTTCGACGCCTGCTCCTTCGAGGAGGCCTTCGGGACTGACTTCGACACCGCTTACCAGAGCTGGAGCGCCTGGATCCTGGAGACCTACGGGGCATAAGCCGCCACGCTTCGTAGGGAAGGCTCATGCCCCGCCTCAAAGGCGGGGACGAGCCTTCCGATCACCCGGAGGGCGATCTCGATGAGCACCTGCGTACCGTTCTCCGCCTGCGGCGGAGCGGAAGGCTCGTCCCTCTGCGCAGGCATGAGCCTTCCCTACGGCCCGACTGAATAAACACTTGTATAGATACAATTGATCCGTTGGAAAGGAGTTTGACATGATCCATCTTTTGAACAGAGCCCTCCTGTTTCGGGACACGAACGCGGGGGCGGCCGCCCTGCTCCGGTCCCGTCTGACGGCGGCGGGCATCCCCTTTCAGGCCAAGACCGAGGGCTCCGGCGCCGCGACCCCCGCGGTGCGAATTCCCAGAGTCGGCAAGACCGGCGCCATGGGCCCCGTCATGGGCCCCTACGCGGCCGGCGGCGTCCCCCACTCCTGGGTGGAAGGCGGCGCGCAGAGCTCTATTTATTATATCTACGTCAAAAGAAAGGACCTGGACCGGGCAAAGGCGCTCCGGGACGGGAAATGATTCCCCCGCGGCGGCGGAGGGGCGCTGAAGCCCTCCGAGCCGGGAAAAAGAGTTCTTTCGACGCGAATAAATTCCGGGGCCCCGACCCCGGAATTTATTTGTATCGAAAGGAAACAGGCGAAGCCCTTGCGTTTTTGCAAGCGGTATGATAAAATAATAGAAACATCTCATCCAAGGAGGATCTCAAAAATGACCATTCTCGTCACCGGCGGCGCCGGGTATATCGGCTCCCACACCTGCGTGGAGCTGCTGCAAAAGGGCTATGACGTGGTCATCGCCGACAATTTCTTCAACGCCAGCCGCGACGTGCCCGCCCGGATCGAGCGCATCACCGGCAAAGCCCCCAAGGTCTATGAGCTGGACGTGGCGGACGGCCCCGCTCTGGAGCGGGTCTTCGCGGAGAATCCCATCGACGCCGTGATCCACTTCGCCGGGCTCAAGGCCGTGGGCGAGAGCGTTCGCATTCCCCTGCGCTACTACCGCAACAACCTGGACACGACCCTGACCCTGCTGGAGACCATGGAGCGCCACGGCTGCAAGAAGTTCGTCTTCTCCTCCTCCGCCACGGTTTACGGCCCCAAGAACGAGAGCCCCTACACAGAGGACATGGACACCTCCGCCACCAACCCCTACGGCTGGACCAAGGTGATGATCGAGCAGATCCTCCGGGACTACTGCGCGGCAAACCCCGGCTTCTCCGCCATTCTGCTGCGCTACTTCAACCCCATCGGGGCCCATGAATCCGGCCTGCTGGGAGACGATCCCAACGGCATCCCCAACAACCTGATGCCCTACGTGGCCCGGGTGGCCGCAGGGCAGCTGCCCCAGCTCACCGTCTTCGGCGACGACTATCCCACCCGGGACGGCACCTGCCTGCGGGACTACCTGCACGTGGTCGACCTGGCCAAGGGCCACATCTCCGCCCTGGAATATGCCGAGACCCACACCGGGGCCGAGGCCTTTAACCTGGGCACCGGCGACGGCGTCTCCGTCCTGGAGCTGGTCCACTCCTTCCAGAAGGTCAACGGCGTGCCGGTGAACTACGTCATCGGCGGCCGCCGGGACGGGGATCTGGCCGAGGTCTACGCCAATCCCACCCGGGCCCACGAAGAGCTCCACTGGAGCGCCGAGAAGACCGTGGACGACATGTGTCGGGACGCCTGGCACTTCATCGAGACCCGGACCGCGGAGCAATGAGCGAGCTGGGTCAGGTCTGCCTCCGCAGAGGGGAGGAACAGGACATCCGGGCGGGAAAGCTCTGGATCTACGACAACGAGATCGACTGGGTGGACGACTTTTGTCACGACGGCGACGTGGTGGAGGTGCTGGACAGCCGCATGAGCTTCGTGGCCCTTGGCTTCTTCAACGCCAGGTCGAAGATCACGGTCCGGATCCTGACCCGGGATCAGCAGGAGACTGTGGATGCGGCCTTCTTCCGCCGCCGCCTGCAGGCCGCCTGGGACTATCGCCGGTCCCTGGGCTTTGACAACGCCTGCCGGGTGGTCTTCGGAGAGTCCGACGGTCTGCCGGGGCTGACAGTGGACAAGTTCGGCGAGTATCTCTCCATCCAGATCCTCAGCCTGGGCATGGATCGCCGCAAGGATGAGATCGTCGCCGCTTTGGTTGACATAATCCAGCCAAAGGGCATCTGTGAGCGGGACGACGTCCCCGTCCGGGAGAAGGAGGGCCTGCCCCAGATTACCGGCGTTTTGTATGGAGAGATTCCGCCCGAGGTGGAGATCCTGGAGCACGACGCCCGGATGCTGGTGGATATCCGGAACGGCCAGAAGACCGGCCACTTCCTGGATCAGCAGGAGAACCGGGGCCGCATCAAGCCCTACTGCCCGGGCCGGAGGGTGCTGGATCTCTGCTCCCACACCGGCGGCTTCGCCATCCACGCGGCCCTCTACGGGGCGGCCTCCGTGGAGGCCGTGGACGTGTCGGATAGCGCTCTGGAGATGCTGCGCCGCAACGCCGCCCTGAACGGAGTGGAGGAGAAGATCACCACCGTGGCCGCCAACGTCTTCGATCTGATGAAGGCTTACGACGAGGCGGGCAGGCGCTTCGACACCGTGATCTGCGACCCCCCGGCCTTCGCCAAGAGCAAGAAGGCCCTGGAGGCCGCCTGGCGGGGCTACAAGGAGCTGAATCTGCGCTGCATGCGGGTCACCGCCCCCGGCGGCTATCTGATCTCCTGTTCCTGCTCCCAGTTTATGACCCCGGAGCTGTTTTTGGAGATGCTTCGGGACGCCGCCGCCGACTCCGGCCGCACAGTGCGCCTGCTGGAAACCCTGATCCAGTCCCGGGACCATCCCGCCGCCCTCAACGCGGAGCAGAGCCTGTACCTGAAGGGGTATATTTTGCAGGTCCTGTAACTGCCCGCCGGGTCCGCGGCGCGGGAAAGATCCGGCTGATCCGGGATCCGGTTTCTTCCGGTTTTGTCCGGTTTTGTTTTCGAAGAAACTTCGGATTTTCCCGTTGCGGAAGCGGGCAGGACATGGTATAATGAAAAAAACGGACGCGGGAGGGATTATTATGACCAAAACGCTTCACAAGATCCGCAAGGTGCTGTTTTACACCGTCAGCGTTCTGGAAGTGCTGGCGGCGATCATGATCGCTCTGGGCATTCTGGCCCATCTTTTCATGTTCCGGCAGCTCTGGACCTTTTTGGGCGTCGCGGATCTGACAGGCTATCTGGAATACGTCTTCGACGCCCTGATCGGCATTGAGCTGGTCAAGCTCCTCTGCCGCCACGATCTGACCTCCATGGTGGAGGTCCTGCTCTTCGCGGTCACCCGCTATCTGATTTTGCACCACAGCCAGAGTCTGGAGGTCCTGTTCAGCGTGATCTCCATCGGGATCCTCTTTGCCGTGCGCAAGTTCCTCTTTATCCACCCGGAGACCAAGGAGGAAACTGCGCGCCGCCGGGAGCATTTTGATTAAGTCAATCTGATTTCAGGGACGGTTCCGGAAGAAGAACCGTCCCTTTTTACAGAGCGGCTGCCGCGAGGCCCCGGGCGGGAAACGCAGGGGGACGGCTCTCTGTGTTCAGTCGATCGAATCACGCAAAGCATGAACCAATTGATCGAACGCAGAGAGCCGTCCCCCGGGTGATCCTGTTTGGCTGTCTGAGGCGAATTAAGCCTCCGCTTGGACGGAGCCCTCCTCCGCGGGCCGGTCTTCCAGCGCTTCCGCCTCGCACAGCTCCTCCGCCGCAGACGCTGCTTCCAGCTGTTTCTGCTCTTCTTTTTTCTGCATCGCCTGGCGGTAAGCCTGCACGGACTTCACGACACAGACGGTCACTACGGCGGCGGTGCCGACGACAAGAACGGTTCCGAGGATGATTTTTTTGGTGTTGGGCTCCGAACGCTTCTCCGCTTCTTTCTCCGACTTTTTCTTTGACTCCTTCTTCGGTTCCTTCCCCTGCTTCTTTTCCGCCTTCGTGATCAGCTTCTTTACCAGCTTCTCCTCCAGCTTCTGCTTCAGGTATTCTTTCATGGAATCACTCATCGTACTGTCTCCTTTCCCGAAATCGCTTCTGTCTCCTTCCAGGCATCGAGGCGCGGCAGCTTCCGCGTGCTCCGGCGCGGGAGAAGGAGGGATCGCCGCGCCGCTTCGCGCACCGACGCGCAGCACAGAAACCGTGCGCGCCGCGCCGGAACAAAATAACGCTTGACTTGACCGCAGGATTCAAGTTACAATCATTATACTGTACGAACCATTGCCTGTCAACCGGCTTTTGCCGGCACAGATCATTTGCAAGGAGGATGAATATGAAATACCGCACTATGGGAAAGCTCGGCATCCAGACCTCGGCCTTCGGCCTTGGCTGCATGCGCTTCAACGGCCCCGCCTCAGGGGACAGCATCATCGACGAGGAAAAGGCCATCTCTCTGATCCGTCAGGCCATCGACGGCGGCGTCACCTACATTGATACCGCCTATGTCTATCTGGACAAGACCTCGGAGAACGTACTGGGCAAAGCCCTGCGGGACGGTTACCGGGACAAGGTCCGGATCGCCACCAAAATGCCCCTCGGCGCGGTCCATGACCGGGAGAGCATGCAGGCCCTGCTGGACGAAGAGCTGGCAAAGCTGCAGACCGACCACATCGACTTTTATCTGATGCACGGCATCGACAAGGCGGAGTGGGAACAGTTCAAGGCCATCGGCGCCCGGGAGTTTTTCGACGACATGAAGCGGGAAGGCAAGATCCGCTACAAGTGCTTCTCCTTCCACGCGCCCTATGAAGAGTTTGAATATATCCTCAACGACTGGGACTGGGATATGTGCCAGATCCAGTACAACTTTATGGACGTGGAAAACCAGGCCGGTACAAAGGGGCTGGAACTGGCAGGCTCCAAGGGGATCCCCGTGGTCATCATGGAGGGTCTGCTGGGCGGCAGACTGTCCAAGGCGCCGGATAACGTGCAGGCGCTCTATGACGCCTTCCCGGTGAAGCGCTCCCCGGTGGAGTGGGCCTTCCGCTGGCTCTGCGACCACCCGGAGGTGGCCGTGGTGCTCTCCGGCTGCAACGAACCGGAGCAGATCGAAGAAAATCTGCGGATCTTCGACACCGTGGAGCCCGGCATCATGGACGCGGCGGAGCGGAAGCTGATGGACGACGTGCGGGCTGCCTACCTCAGCCGCACCAGGATCGGCTGCACCGGCTGTAAATACTGCATGCCCTGCCCCAACGGAGTCAACATCCCCGGCGTCTTCTCCGTCTGGAACAACGTGTCCCTCTACGGCGTCGATCCCGCCAAGGACTGGCGCTTCCGCCGGATCCGGGAGAACAACGAAGGCGCGGATCAGTGCGTGGGCTGCGGCGCCTGCGAGGCGGCCTGCCCCCAGCAGCTTTCCATCATCGAGCAGCTTCAGACTGCCTGGGGCGAGCTGTGCTGAGCGCAGCGTAAGCGCAGACCACAGGCGCCGGTTCTGATCCAGAAATCTCGGGAGGTATGATTGAAGTGATACAAGGAATCCTTTTGGCGGTGATCCTGCTGCCCCTGGCGGCAGGCGCGCTGCTTCCCATTCTGAATCCCCGGACCCGAAAGACGCGGGCCTGTTACGTTCTGACAGCGCTGCTCCTGGAGGCGGCCCTGGTGACCTGGCTGCTGCTGCAGGCGCAGGCGGAGTTCTTCGTTTTCTCCATGACCGAGGTCCTGACCGTCGCCTTCCGGATGGACGGGGTGTCCAGGCTCTTCCTGCTGATCGCCGCCTACGGCTACCTGCTGACGGGAATCTACGCCCTCCGCTACATGGAGCACGAGGGCCGGGAGAACAGCTTTTTCTCCTTCTATCTGCTCTCCCTCGGCGCTCTGGCCGGAATGGATCTGGCCAAAAACCTCACCACCATGTACCTCTTCTTTGAGCTGCTGACCCTCCTGTCCATGCCCATGGTCCTCCATGACCGGACCCAGGAGTCCATCCGCGCCGCTCTGAAGTATCTCTTTTATTCCATCGCCGGCGCGTTCCTGGCTCTGCTCTGCATTTTCTTCCTCTCCCGCTATTCCACGACCCTGGAGTTCCACGGCGGCGGAAACCTGGACCCCGCCCTGACCCGGGGCCATGAGACCCTGCTGCAGGTGATCTTCTTCCTGGGTGTGGTGGGCTTCGGCGCGAAGGCGGGCCTGTACCCCCTCCACGGCTGGCTCCCCTCCGCCCACCCCGTGGCCCCGGCTCCCGCGTCGGCGGTCATGTCCGGCATCATCGCCAAGGCGGGCGTCCTGGCGATCCTGCGCGTGGTGTTCTACTCCGTGGGCGCCGATTTCGTCCGGGGCAGCTGGGTCCAGTACGCCTGGCTCGGCCTGGCCCTGCTGACGGTCTTTATGGGCTCCATGATGGCCTACCGGGAGCAGGTCTTCAAAAAGCGGCTGGCCTATTCCTCCGTCAGCCAGATCGCCTACGTCCTGACGGGCCTCTTCCTCCTGACGGAGCAGAGCGTCCTCGGCGGTCTGCTGCACGTCCTCTTCCACGCCGTCATCAAGATCTGTCTCTTCCTGACGGCCGGTTCCTTCATCTTCAATACCGGCAAACGCCGGGTGGAGGAATACCGGGGATTCGGCAAGTCCATGCCCAAGACCATGTGGGCCTTTACCCTGGCCTCTCTGGCCCTGGTGGGCATCCCGCCCGCCTCGGGCTTCGTCAGCAAGTGGTATCTCGCCGTGGGCGCGCTGGATTCCGGCGTCAGCGTCTTCACCTGGCTCGCCCCGGCGATCCTGCTGATCTCCGCCCTTCTGACCGCCGGCTATCTGTTCCCCATCACCATCGCGGGCTTCTTCCCCGGGAAGGGGGAGCCGGTCCCCGAAAAGAACGCTGAGGGCGGGGCGATCATGTGGGTCCCCATCCTGCTGCTGGGTCTGCTGAGCGTGGCTCTGGGCCTGTTCTCGGCCCCCATCGTCCGGGCCCTGGAGACCGTCGCGAAAGCCATGTTCTGAGCGCTGTCCTTTCCCGTTCCTGCCCTTCCCTGCCTGTTCTGCCCTTCCCTGCTCTCTCCTGTCCATCCCCGCACTCCGATCCCCGACTCTCATCTGCGAGGTGCCTATGAAGCCGATGCTGCTGTATCTCCTCGTCTTCCTTCCCATGGCCCTGGCTCCGGTCAGCTATCTCATCGGCCGCCGGAGCAAGGGCCTGCGGGACGTCTTCGCCGTCTGTGTGGGCGGCCTGGAGCTGCTTCTGGCCCTGGCCGCCTTCTTCCTCCGTCCCGCCCGGGCGGAGCTTCCCGGCCTCTGTGCCCGGGGACTTCTGCTGGAGCTGGACGGCTTTCGTGCGGTCTACGCGGGGATCATCGGCCTGATGTGGTTCGCCACCCTGCTCTTCTCTCCGGAATACAACGCCCACCACCGCAACCGGAACCGCTACTATTGCTTCAATCTGCTGACCCTCGGCGCCACCATGGGCGTGTTTCTTGCGGGGGATCTCTTCACCGCCTTCGTCTTTTTTGAAGTGATGTCCTTCACCTCCTTTACCTGGGTCATCCAGGAGGAGACCCCCGGCGCAGTCCGGGCCGCCAACACCTACCTGGCCGTGGCCGTCATCGGCGGGCTTGTGGCACTCATGGGTCTGTTCCTGCTGCAAAAGGAGCTGGGAACCACCCGGATCGCCGAGCTGCACGCCCTGGCGGCGGCAAGCGGCAGCAAGGGCGTCCTCTATACCGCCGGCGCCTGCATCCTCTTCGGCTTCGGAGCCAAGGCCGGTATGTTCCCCCTGCACATCTGGCTGCCCAAGGCCCACCCGGTGGCCCCGGCCCCGGCCTCGGCTCTGCTGTCCGGTGTGCTGACCAAGTCCGGCATCTGGGGCATCCTCGCCGTCAGCTGCAACCTGTTCCGAAACGACCCGGCCTGGGGCGCCGCGATCCTGCTCCTGGGCTGCGTGACCATGTTCCTTGGCGCGCTGCTGGCCCTGTTCAGCATCGACCTCAAGCGGACGCTGGCCTGTTCGTCCATGTCCCAGATCGGCTTCATCCTGGTGGGGATCGGCGTCATGGGCCTGCTGGGCGATGAAAACGCCCTGGCCGCCCGGGGCGCCTTCCTGCACATGGTCAACCACTCCCTGTTCAAGCTGGTCCTTTTCCTCTGCGCCGGCGTGGTCTACATGAATCTCCACAAGCTGGATCTGAATGAGATCCGGGGCTTCGGCCGGGGGAAGCCTCTGCTGCAGGCGGCCTTCCTCCTGGGGGCCCTGGGAATCGGCGGCATCCCGCTGCTCAACGGCTATATCAGCAAGACCCTGCTGCACGAGGGCATCGTGGAGGCCGCCGGGGAATACGGCTGGCCGCTTCGGGTCGTCGAGTGGGTCTTTCTCTGCTCCGGCGGTCTGACCGTGGCCTATATGACCAAGCTCTACGTGGCGATCTTTGTGGAGAAGCATCCTCAGAAGCAGGACCAATACGACGCCATGCGCCGCTGCATGAACCCCGCCTCCGCTGCGGCCCTCTGTCTGGCGGCGCTGCTGCTGCCCCTGCTGGGGCTGACCGCAGGCCGGTCCATGAATTTCCTGGCGGACCTGGGCACCGACTTCTTCCACAGCGGTGCGCCGGAACACCCGGTGCATTTCTTCGCCTGGGAGAACCTGAAAGGCGCGTTGATCTCCGTGGGCATCGGCGCGGCGGTGTATCTGCTGATCGTCCGGAGGCTGCTGATGAAAAACGGCAGCTATTTGGACCGCTGGCCGAAGCGCCTGGATCTGGAGGAGCTGGTCTACCGGCCCCTGTTGCTGCGGCTGCTGCCCGCCTTCTTCGGCCCCATCGCGGCGCTGTTCGGGGAAAACAGGCTCACGACCCGGGCGGCAAAGCTCCTGCTCCGCTTCGGCAGCTGGTTCTCGGGCCTCTTTGGTGAAAACAGGCTGACGACCGCGGGATCGAAGGGGCTGCTCCGCTTCGGCGCCTGGTTCTCCGGGCTCTTCGGAGAAAACAAAGTAAGCGCTCCGGCGGCAAAGGGGACGCTCCGTTTCGGCGCCTGGCTCTCCGGGCTCTTCGGGGAGAACAAACTAAGCGCTCCGGCGGCGAAGGGGACGCTCCGCTTCGCCGCCTGGCTCTCCGAGCTCTTCGGGAAAAACCGGCTGACGGATCCGGCAGCCCGGAAAAGCCTCCGCTTCGGCGGATGGGCCGCGGATCTGCTGGGGGAGAATCGCGTTTTGACCCCCCTCAGCGTCTGCTTCCTTCGGGTGACGTCCGTTCTGAATCGCGTCCTCTGCGGCCTCACGGACTCCGTCGCCCTGCTCCCGCGGAATCTGCTCCGCCGGCTCCGGCGGCACAGGCAGGAAGCCGGGCTACGGGATCCCCACGCCGACCCCTGACCGGCGGCCGGTTCCGCGCCGTTCCGTCTGCGGCAAATAAGCGCTCCCCGGAAAACCCTGCGGTTTTTCCGGGGAGCGCTTGTTCGTTCCGTGTTCTGTTCAATCCTATCCGTTTTCCTCGCAGACACAGGCGGAGTTTAACAGAATGGGTCATAGCGGCTCCTTTGTTCAGTTGTGGAACACGTAATCCGCCGGGTCGTAGAGCACCAGATCCTGATAGAACATGGCCTTCAGCCTGCCTTCGGCGTCCAGGAGCAACACCAGTTCCTCCATCTGCTGGCTGAGATAGAACAGGCCCGTCATGCCATCGCCGCCGTCCTCATAGAACGGTTCTCCCAGCAGGCTTACAAGCTCCTCCTTCTCCATACCCAGTTTGATCCCGGCGGGACCGGTGAACGCCACAAAGCCATCGTCGGCCTCTTCGTAGAATTGGACTTCGTTGATGGAAAAGAAGAAGATCGGGCAGTCCAGATAGGGAGCGGCTTCTTCGCCGGTATTGACCACGCCCAGCCGCAGCGGGTTGAAGGCGCTGTCCTCTTGGCCGGCCTGCACCAGATAGATCTGCACCATGCCGTCCGGATCCAGCAGCCCCTCCCCGGAGAGCTCCGGCGTCGCGTTGGGATCCTTCCGCTTCTCTTCGGGAACCAGCTGGGCGTAGGGGTTCTCCGCGCCCATGCTGCGCATCAAAACGGCGTCCGTCACCACCCAGCCCTGCTCCACGATGTCCCGGGGGGTGACCTCGCTCAGGCGAAAGGCGTAGTCCTCCAGGCTGTAGCTGTCGTCCAGCCTGTCGGACAGCTCCGGCGCAGGGGCTTCCGTGGTCGAAGGCTCCGTCGCGGGCGGCTCCGTGGTCGTCGGCTCCGCGGAGGGCGCTTCCGTGGAAGGGGCTTCGGTGCTCGGGATCTCGCTGCCTGTCTGCTCCGGAGCCGCCTCCCAGATCGAATAGTCCAGGGACTTGATATAATCCGGCGTGTCTATCGCTCTGCCCGCCGTGTCCAGGGCGCGGAAGAAGTCCGGCTGATCCATGAATCCGTCCACGGGGATCCGCGCCAGATAGTTTTCCTCCGGGTCGGCGGCCAGCAGGCAGATCCGCTGATCCTCCTGCTTTTCGCCCTCCTGGACCGTATAGCCCAGGCAGGGGCCCAGATCCTCGGCGCGGAGAGAGCGCTTGATCGTGCCGTAGTAGGCATAGACCCGGCCCTTGTACGAAATGGCGGCGTACCCGTCATCCGGATCCGCTGGGTTGACATAATCTCCAAGAACAAACTCCGTCGCCGCCTCCGGCAGTTCGGGAGCCAGCCCGCGGCCGCAGGCGGCCAGGGCGCTCAGCATCGCGAGGATCAGCAGGATCGCAACGACTTTTTTCATGGGGGTTCCGTCCTTTCTGTTGTGTCGGATTAGCGGGATTTGGCGCTCCTACGAATGAAATCGTAAATTCCCGTTTGCGGCAGGCCTACGGCCGGTACTCCTCCAGGGCGGCGTTGGCTTTGGCGGTGACCAGGTTCCAGCTGCGCCAGTCTTCCTCCACGCTGCGATTCTTCAGCTCACGCTCGGCACGGCTGGAAACGGCGGTGTCTTCTTCCCGGGAGAGCTCCACCAGCACCGGCGTCGCGCCGTCGCCCAGCTCGCAGATCATCTGCACGTCCAGGCTGTCCAGCTTGCCGGTCTTCCAGGCGTCCACGTTGTAGCGGGCCACCAGGCCGTCCACGTTGAGCAGGCTCAGGGCAATGAGGATGGCGGCCCCCAGGGTCACGGCGAGCTGGGCCACCGGCGTCTTTCTGGCAAAGAGCTGGATCGCCTTGGCGGCGACCACCAGGGCCAGGAAGATCATAAAGGCCGAGGTCAGAACCCGGAGCCGGGTCAGGCCGAAGCTCTTCATGTAGAGGACCATCTTGGACAGGGCTGTGGCCACCAGGGCCAGAGAGAAGATGCACAGGAAGAGGGCCAGAGCCTTCACGATGGCGGGAACGCGGCCCTCCGCCTTCCGGCACAGACCCACGGCCAGAATGATGAGCCCCAGGTTGATGGCCACGATGGCGCACATCTCAAAGAAGCCCCGGCGGGCGTACTCCGCCACGGTGTAATCCTTGGGCAGCAGGCCCCGGAAGGCGTCGGTGAAGTAGGCGAACTGGGAGACCAGATAGAGGACGTAGGCCGCGCTGACCGCCGCCAAAAAGGCGATCACGGCGGCGGGCTCCACCCCTTTCCGGGTCCGGTTCCCGGCGCTCTGTTCGGGCTTGCGCGCAGTAAACAGCAGGGAGAAGAGCAGCAGCGCCGCGAAGGAGGCGGGGATCAGGGCGAAGACGCCCTTCATCGCCGTGTCCCAATCCAGCCGGTTCACCATGCCCTCGAAGGCCGCGTCGGAGGAGATCAGCAGGGGGATCAGGATCAGCAGGGCCGGGATCGCACAGGCAAGGCCGATCAGAACGGCCCGGTTCCGCTTGCTCTTGGCGCTGTCCTTTTCCCCGCAGTGGGTCAGGGCCCAGGCGCCCAGGTGGATCCGTCCGAAGCTCCGGCCAAACCAGGTGACGAAAAGATCCCGAAGCCGGGCCAGAGGGCTCGTGCCCGTCCGCAGCTCCAGACGCTCCATCAGCACAATGAGAAACAGCGGGGTCGTGGCGATCAGGGTCAGCGCCTTCAGCGGGTTGTCCCCGGAGAGGGCCAGGCTCGCGCCGCCCAGAAGGCAGAGAGCCGAGCAGAGCAGTCCGTAGCCGGTCATCCGTCCCGGACGGTCCTTCAGATAGATCAGCGCCGCGGGCAGCAGCAGACCCAGGCCGACGGCCTCCCCGAGGCCGATCCCCTGCGCCCAGAAGAGGGAATCCCAGAGCAGGAAGCAGCGGGCCAGCAGCCCCGCCGCCAGACCCAGATCCCGTCCGGTGCCCCGCTTCAGTGGCGTCCGGCGGGGAGGCGCAGGCACCGGCCGCGCGGCAGGCAGCACCATGCCGGAGGGATAGTGGATCTCCCCTGCGGGAGACGGCGTTGCAGCCTCAGGCTTGGGAAGGTCCCTGTTGTTCACCGGCAGACCGGTGTTCATATCAATTTCATCCATAGTGATATCCTCCTTTAATCTGGATAGCTCAAAATTTCGGTTTCTGATCGGGAACAGCGGCGGAAGTCGTCATCGCTCCGCTCCCCTTCCCTGTCGGATCAGCTTCCCGCTGCTTCGCGGATCTGATCCCAGGCGCAGGAACGGGTCAGAAAGCGCTCCATATCCTCCGCCCCGGACGGGGGGTTCTCCGTTTTTTTGGGTTCCAATTTACGGCCTCCTTCCGTAGGGGCCGGCGTCCTCGACGGCCCGCAGGCTTCAGTTGAACCGTAGGGGCCGCAGGTATCAGATAACGGTGCCCGCGGGGCGTCGGGGACGCCGCCCCCTACGCTTCGTCTTTGAATTCCAGCACGTCCCCCGGCTGGCAATCCAGGGCCTGGCAGATGGCGTCCAGGGTGGAGAAGCGGACGGCCTTGGCCTTGCCGGTCTTCAAAATCGACAGGTTGGCCGGGGTAATGCCGATGCGCTCGGCCAGCTCCAGGGAGCTCATTTTCCGCTTCGCCAGCATGACGTCCAGGTTGACTATGATCGCCATGGCTCCCTCCTAAATCGTCAGGGCGTTCTCTTCCTTCAGGGCGATGGCCGCGATGAAGCAGTTGCGCACCACCCGCACGATCAGGAAGAGGAAGGCCATGGACAGGGTGATGAAAATCAGGGGCGGATACCAACGGAAGGCTCCCAGGGTCACGGCGGCCACCGCAGCGCAGCACCAGCTCACCACGGCCATCAAACGGCTGTTGGTCTCGGAAAAGACCCGTTCGTTCCGGATGTTCAGAAGCAGCCGCCAGAGGCAGATCAGAGCCGTCAGCACGAAGGGCAGACATCCGTAAAAGGCGATCAGGAACGCGAGACGTCCGGTTTCCCGCAGGTGCCGGTACTTCACGTACCAGTCCAGCAGCCAGGGCATGGCGACGGCCAGCCCCGCCGCGGCGAACAGGCAGAGCGCCACCGCCGCCAAAGACAGCTTCACAGCTTTGTTTTGCATGGCCAACCTCCGTTCCGTAGAGGCGCACAGTGTGCGCCATTTCCTATGCAGCGCGGGCAATCCGCCCGCCAATCCATTTCACAGCGGCGCACCGTGTTCGCCGCGGGTTCTGCCGACTCGATTATCTGCATCATAGCACCGGGATTATTGTTTGTCAATAATTATTTTCCCAAAAACGGTAAAATTTGCCCGGAAAGACCTGGAATCGGTCCTTCCGGGCAGATTATGTCAGACCATATAATAAATTAGACGCATGAGCCCGCGAAACGGTTGACAGATTTCAGAAAAAATCTGAAAAACAGCTTCCGGGCGGGGGAGCGGCGGACAAGCAATGCTTGTCCCTACAGGCGGGGTCATTGCGAGGCCAGTGCGCACACTGGCCGTGGCAATCCGCGTCCCCCGTCCCCTGTTGCCTGTTGCCTGATGCCTGATGCCTGATGCCTCGTCGGAAGCGTCTGCCTCGGGCGGACGGCCAATGGCCGCCCCTACGGCGCGTTCTGTCGTCTCCCCTGATGCCTGATGCCTGATGCC
Source organism: uncultured Clostridia bacterium (assembly GCA_947164825.1). GTDB lineage: Bacteria > Bacillota > Clostridia > Oscillospirales > Oscillospiraceae > JAFRPC01. The sequence continues at coordinate 17,377 of CAMUYE010000004.1, read as the reverse complement.
TCGCATCCCCGTCCCCTGTTGCCTGTTGCCTGTTGCCTGTTGCCTGTTGCCTGTTCGAGGGGCGCGGTGGCGCACACTGTGCGCCGCTACGGGCGGGTGTCCCTGCGGCTTGGGGGGAGCTTTTTTCGCTTCGGGATCGGTACGGCTTTTTTCGCGTAGCGTTTGCCGAGGCTGGAGGCCTGCTTCTCGGGGTAGACGGAGTAGTAGGACCGGCGGCCCTCCCGGCGCATCTGCTTGAAGCGAGGCAGCCCGGCCCAGAGGACGGAGGGCAGGCCTACCGTCAGCAGATAGAGCGGCCCAAAAAAGAGGGACTGGATGGTATGGCCGTACTCGTGGGCCAGCAGCTTCCGGTCCGCCGGGGTCCAGGTCGGGTGCATGAAAAGAAAGCTGCCCATGGACATGGAGCCGGAGGGATTGGTCCAGACCACGCCGAAGGCCCCCTGATAGCGGAAATGGGGGCAGCCTTTCAGCCGGTAATACAGGTAGAAGACGCCTCCGACCAGGTTCTGGGGCAGGCCCCAGAGCCACTGGCACAGCAGGTAAAGAGCCTGTTTCATCACAGGAAATGAGCGCGCAGCTCCTCGGGCGGGACAGGGCTCAAAGCCGCAGGCGGCAGATCCAGAATGGTCCGGCAGCCGGTCTGACCCTCCCGGGACAGCCGGTGGACCGCCCTGGCGCAGGCGGCCAGGACGGAGCCCGTGAACTCGGGGTTGGAGTCCAGCTTCAGGCTGAACTCCACAGTCTGCTTGTGTTCTCCTTCCCAGCCTGTGACGCCGCCCCGCAGGACGGATCCCCCGTGGGGCAGGCCGGCGTGATCCCGGGCCAGCTCCTCGGCGGTCACGAAGGTGACGCTGGTATCGTACTCGTCGAAGTAATAGGGCATGGTCTTGATCTCCCGCTCGATCCGGGCCCTGTCGGCCCCCTCGGCGGCGACCACGTAGCACTCCCGCAGATGCTTGTCCCGGGCAGTCAGAACGGGCTGCTCTCCCCTGCGCACGGCCTCCACCGCAGCGGGGATGGGCACAGTATACTGCCGGGCGTCCAGCACGCCCTCGATGCGGCGGATGGCGTCGGAGTGGCCCTGGCTGACGCCCCGGCCCCAGAAGGTCTCATCCTTGCCCACGGGCAGTACGGCGTTGGCATAGACCCGGGCCAGGGAAAAGAGGCCGGGGTCCCAGCCGCAGGAGATCAGCGCCAGCTTCCCGGCGGCCCGGGCGGCGTCGTCCACGGCGGCAAAATGCTCCGGGATCTTCTTGTGGGTGTCGAAGCTGTCCACCACGTTGAACATGGCGGCGTACTCCGGGGTCTGCACGGGCAGGTCCGTGGCGCTGCCGCCGCAGAGGATCAGCACGTCCACCGCCTCGGCCCAGGCCGGGGCCTCCGAGGCAGGCAGAACGGGAACGCCGGGCGTGCGGAGGATCAGGCCGGCGGGGTCCCGGCGGGTGAAGACAGCGGCCAGCTCCAGATCGTCGTTCTGGGCGACGGCGGCCTCCACGCCTTTGCCGAGGTTGCCGTAGCCGAGGATCGCAATGCGAGTCTTCATGGGTTCGAACCTCCTGTTATTGAATCAGATCGTTGAGAACCTGGTCCATGTCGTACAGGCCAGGCTCTTTTTCCAGAATCCACCCTGCGGCGGTCAGGGCGCCCTCGGCGAAGAGCGCCCGGTCATGGGCCTCGTGGCGAAGGGTGAGGGTCTGCGTGTCGGTGCAGATATGGATCTCATGGACGCCCACGATATTGCCCATGCGCAGGGAATGGACGCCGATGTCAGCTGGGTCGCGCTTGCCGTTCTCGTGGCGGCCAACCACCAGGCGGCTGCCGGGCCGGACGGACTGGACCGCCTTCGCCAGGGTCAGGGCCGTGCCGCTGGGCACGTCCAGCTTCCGGTTGTGGTGGGTCTCCACGATCTCGATGTCCGCCTCGGGGAAGGCCTTGGCGGCCTGGCGGGCCAGAGCCGTCAGCACCACGATGCCCAGAGAGAAGTTGCTGGCAAGCAGGACCGGGACGGTTTGAGCCGCCTCCCGGATGGCCGCCAGCTCCTCGGGGGTCTGACCCGTGGTGGCGATGACCAGGGGCAGCTTGCGGGCGGCGGCATAGGCTGTCAGGGCCGGGGTCAGGCTGTGGTGGGAGAAGTCCACGACGCAGTCGGCGGGGCCGTCGTAGTCGGTCAGGTTCCTGTAGGTCTCCCCTTCCTCGCCCATGACGTCCACGGGGATCAAGCTGTCATCGGGGCACTTTTCCCGAAATACTCTCTGAAAAACGCGCCCCATGCGCCCGCAGGCGCCGTTCAGTATCACTTTCATCTTAAATCAGCCCCATCTCTTCCATTCTTGTGAACAGCTTGCCGCGGTGCGGCTCCTCCATGGGGGTCAGGGGCAGGCGCAGCCGATCCTCGATCTTGCCCATGCGGGCCAGGGCGGCCTTGGCGGGGATCGGGTTGGTCTGGAGGAAGAGGGACTGGATCAGGGGCAGGAGCTCCAGCTGATCCTTCACGGCCCCGGCCAGGTCCCCGGCGAAGAAGCGGTCGCAGAGCTTCACCATCCGCTCGGGCACCACGTTGGCCGCCACGGAGATCACGCCCTTGCCGCCGTAGGCCAGGATGGGCAGGGTCTGGTCGTCGTTGCCAGAGTAGATGTCCAGCCGGTCGCCCACGACCCGGAAGGTCTCGGCGATCTTGGAGATCCGGCCGTTGGCCTCCTTGATGGCGCAGATGTTGGGGTGATCCGCCAGGACGCCGTAGGTCTCGGGCTCGATGTTGGTGCCGGTCCGGGAGGGCACGTTGTAGAGGATGACCGGGGCCGTGGAGGCGTCGGCAATGGCGCTGTAGCTGGCGATCAGGCCGCTCTGGGTGGGCCGGTTGTAATAGGGGGTCACGCAGAGCACTGCGTCGGCGCCGATGGCGCAGGCGAACTGGGACATCATAATGGCGTGGTTGGTATCGTTGGAGCCGGTGCCCGCGATGATGGGGATGCGGTGGCCGGAGCGCTGGATGGCGAACTCCAGGACCTTGCAGTGCTCGTTGTCGGTCAGGGTGGGGGCTTCGCCGGTGGTGGCGCAGACCACCAGGGCGTTGATGCCGGAGGCGATCTGCCAGTCGATCAGCTTGCCCAGGGCCTCGTAGTCCACGCCGGACTCGTTCATCGGCGTCACCAGCGCGGTGGCGACACCCTGAAAAATGTGTTTCTTTTCCATAAAAACCGTTCTCCTTTGTGAGCTTGGTCATAATTGAATTGGTCAGACTTTTTCATGCTATTATAGCACACGGGGCTCCGGTTGGCAAGTGTTTAATCCTCTTTTTGTGACTTTGGGATTAATCCTCTTTTTGTGACTTTGGGAGGGTAATCGTCAGCACGATCGCGTCCTCCGTGTCGGCCCGCTCGAGACCCGCGGAAAACCCCGCCTGGCGCAGGGTCTCCAGGTGCCGGTCCACCGAGTTCAAAAACAGCCGCAGGTCCTTCACCAGCAGCTTCCGGGTCGGCTTCGGCTTCGGCTGCTGTTCCAGCATGGCCTCCACAAGGGCCTCCGTCCTGGCGACGGTCAGATCTCCCTTGACGATCGCCTTCACGGCCTGCAGCCGCTGGGCCTCCTCCGGCAGACGAAGCAGCGCCCGGGCGTGGCGTTCCGAGAGGCCGTTTTCCCGCAGCGCGGTCCGGACGGCAGGGCTGTGCTTCAGCAGCCGGAGCTTGTTTGCCACGGCGGAGGGGCTTTTGCCCAGACGGGCCGCCGCCTGTTCCTGGGTCAGTCCCCAGATCCGCATGAGCCGGGCGATCCCCTCCGCCTCCTCCCAGCAGTCCAGGTCCTGCCGCTGCAGGTTCTCCACCAGGGCGGCCAGGCTGCTCTGTTCCCCATCCAGCGCCAGCAGCACGCAGGGGATCTCTTTGAGTCCGGCCAGCCGCGCCGCCCGGAGCCGCCGCTCCCCCGCTATCAGCTCATAGACCTCCCCCTGCCTGCGCACGGTGACAGGCTGGAGCAGGCCGTGCTGCGCGATGGAAGCAGCCAGTTCCTCCAGCCCCGCCCGGTCGAAATGCCGCCGGGGCTGCCCCGGGTTCGGGCGGATCTGCTCCGGCGGCAGCATCAGGAGGGTTCTGTCCCGGTCCTGGGTTTTTCGTTTTGACAATTGCATCCGCATTCCTCCGCTTGCGTTGGTTCTGATATTCCCATTTTATCTTCCCCTCCTGCCGCAATCCCGCGAAGCCGATGGAATGAGAAAGTTTTTCCGGGAAAGCGGATTGACATTTCCCTCAAACAGGAGTATGATAGATTTACAGCGATATTGATCTGCTGATACTGAATTGAAAAAGAACGGAGGAATGACCATGTTCTGTGAAAACTGCGGGACTCGCGTCGAGGACGGCCAGATTTTCTGCCCCAACTGCGGCAGCAAGATGCCTGTGCCCGAAACGCCCGCCGCCCCTGTCAACCCCGGCTTTGAACCCAACCCCGCTCCCGCCTATACTCCCCCTGCCGCTCCTGTCAAGGCGCCTCAGGCCAAAGGCGGCCCGTTCGGCAAGCTCAGCTCCATGTCGGTCATGGAGAAGATCCTGTTCTTCTGCACCGCCGGCCTGCTGGTCACCTGCGTGCTCGTGTCCCTGATCCGGGTCTTCTATTCCCGCTACTACGGCGGCCACTACGCCATGGAAGCTGGTTCCGTTTTCCTCTCGAGGATCATCACCGTCCTGTTCACCCTGTCGATCACCTTCCTCGTTCTGGACTTCTTCGACTGGTTCAACTTCAAGTTCCTGTGGTTCTTCGAGGCCGGCGCGGCCGTGATGATTTTCATGATCTTCATCCTCATCTGGATCCTCTCCGGGCTGAGACTCTCCATCGCCGGCTGGCTGTTCCTGCTCCTTGTGAGCGGTCTTGTCGCTGCCACCGTCTTGATGATGATCATGAAGCTTCAGAAAAAGTAATCGCACGAGATAATCCTTTGCATTCCAGCGGGAGCGCCGTCTGTAATCAGACCGCGCTCCCCTTTTTCTGTGCGAAGCTCTTATTTCTTCCGTGCCGCCGCGTCTCTTTTTCAGATCCGGAGCATAAAAGCGTAATTTTTTGCGGAACCGCAAATTTTTTCTTGACATTTCCGCATTTCTGCATATAATAATATATGCGCTTGCGAAATCGTCAGAGGAGAGCGCACGATAGCGGGTTTGTGTAATGGTAGCACACCGGACTCTGACTCCGTTTGTGAGGGTTCGAATCCTTCACCCGCTGCCAAGATTAAGAGCTGAAATCTTCGGATTTTGGCTCTTTTTCTTTGCTTTTCGGTACTTTTCAGGTCATTTTATTTGATTTTTGTGTCTACAATCAGGATTTTGACACTTTTTTGACCTTTACCCACTGTATTCACAAAAAATATGCACGGAATTTCTATGCATTTTCCTAGCAAAAACGGGACTTGGGTGCCGAAATTGTTTTCCCTTATTCGTATCGAGTTACTTTGTCAATCGGCGTTTAAGCTGTCCTGACGCTGTGGATAAAGCGCTCCATCCGGTTGGCGCTCTCCTCCTTCATCTGATCCGTCACGTGTCCGTAGACGTCCAGCGTGAAAGCTGCCGTGGCGTGGCCGAGATTGCCCTGCACGGTTTTGACATCATCTCCGGCTTGCAGCGCTGCCACAGCGTAGGAATGCCGCATGTCATGGAAACGAATGTCCGGTGCGCCAATCTGGGCGACAACCTCCTTGAAATGGTTGTAGACCGTATTGGGGTTCAGGTAGCCGCCAAACTCATTGGTAAAGACCAGGTTCATCGGATTCTGGAAGCATTCGCCATGTTCAAGCTGCCAGGCCATCTGTTGCTTCTTGGTGCGGTACAGGACATTCATGACCTCCCGGGCGGGCTTCAGCTTTCTGGATTTCCCGTTCTTGGTCGTGACGAGAATGCACTTTCCATCGCCTTCTCGGGGCCGCTGAAGCTGCTTGTCGATCAGAATGGTTCCGCGGGAAAAGTCCACAGCATCCCAAGTGAGTCCAAGAACCTCGCCTTTGCGCATCCCGGTGAACAGGGTCACGAAAAACAGGTACTCGAACTGCTCTCCCCGGATTGCCTCCAAAAAGTCCGTGATCAGATACTCATCCATGGGGTGCATCTCCTTTTTCTCAACCCGGGGGCGGATGGAGGCGTCTGCCGGGTTCGTCGCGATGTAACCGTTCAGGACGGCCTGCTTCAGCGCAGCGTGGAGAACCCCGTGAAAGTTCTTGATCGTCTTGGCGGAATGGGTTTCGAGCTTGCTGTTATAGAATCCCTGGATCATGTGCGGCGTCACGGCGTCCAGCCGAACGGCGCCCATTGCGGGCTTAATGTGGTTCTTGATAGACGTCTTATAGGTGTATGCCGTGGATTCCTTCACACCGATCAGGTATTCCTTTGCCCAAATGTCCAGCCATTCGCCAAGCGTCATTTTGCAGGGGTCAAGGTAGGTGCCTTTGTCGATGCTGGCCGTTGCTTCCCGAAGCTTTTCCGCCACTTCCTTCTTGGACTTCCCGTTGATCGTGCGCTGAATCTGCTTCCCGGTTCCGGGATCATACCCCGAGGTGTAACGTGCTTCCCAGTAAGTATATTCTTTCCCATTTGAAACAAAAGTTTTTTTGCGGATTGTACCGGCTCCGCCTGCCGTGCGCTTGGAATTGTTGTATGGCATTTTATCCTCCTTCCCAGCCATACAGCAGTCTGTTTCTATCTATATTATACCGACAGCATGGCTGATTTACAACTTAATCCGACGTTTTTCGCAGGAATTCTTCTACGGCGTCCTTGGGTACACGATAGGCGCGACCAACCCGAAAGCTTCGGATCTGACCGGATCGTACCAGCTCATAGGCACTGTTCCTGCCAATGCCCAGGATAGGCGCCAGCTCCTCCACCTTGTAAGTTCGGCGGAGGTCTTTTTCATTTGTAGGTTGTTCAGACATAAAAAACCTCCCATAGTGATAATTGCTGAAATACGCCTGATGCCTGGCGAATGGACACATAGAAATTTCATCTCCCCGTCTACTCCGACCGGGCCGCGTTGGGCGGAAGTATCATTGTACCCCTCGGAAGCATCGTCGCGTTGCGCGGTTGCCATCTGCGCATGAGTGCTCTTGCTCCTGCTGGCGACAGGAGAGATAGCCGCTCGGCCTCCTGGGAAAGATCAGGCGCTTGAAATTGTCAAGGTACATCACTGCAGTTACGCAGCAAAGAGTCGCATGGGGATGCCTCTACTGATAACCACGATCAGTTTTCCTGCAAATTGGACACCTCGGAGAAAATTTTTGAATTTTTCCACAGGCAATCATCACAGAACGAATTTTGAGATATTCAGGGCAATATGTATCATCAGATATTGACGGAGATCTTCGTCTATCTCCCCGTCGACCATGGAGAACCGATTGATCAACGGCAGGTACAGCTCCAGAATTGTTTCGAGATCTGAATGCCTGCCGGCTACAGCACCTTCCAGGATCCTCTGGAATTCTTCAGCAGATAGATTCATGTTGTTCCCTCCAATTCATCCAGCATTTTTCTAAGCGAGTTCAGCGTCCGACGTCTGGTTTTGTAGATGTTGTCTACAGAGCAGTGCAGGAGCCTGGCGATTTCTTCCGGCGGCAGTTCGTCGACATACAGCATCGTGAGGATTTGCTGCCGCTGCAGGGGTAAAGAAAAGAACGCCCGGGCAAGGCGTTCCTCCTCAAACTGAAATGATGACTCCGAAATGGGATACTCATCCTGGACCGCGAAGCCGGTCTCATTCACTTCATCCAGCGATATTGTTTTTACCTCTCTTTCTTTGCTTCGGAAATAATCAATCCTGGCTCGCCGCATCAATGTCGCGAGCCAGGATGTGAATTCCGCACGAAGCTTCTCGGCAGGATCAATATTCGATTTGTACATGTGCATACCTCCTGCGGGGCATGCACGCACCGGGAGCAAGTGAAATTCACACACCCCGGCTTTTACATTTTTTTAGTTTTTTTGATGTTTTGCCTGTGTTTTCTCCCTTGCTCCGAGTATATGGAAAGCATAATAAAAATACCGTCGAATACTGACGGCCTCCAAAAATATTGTCAGTTCTACTTGCTATTTTGCGGGTTTTGCTGAAATCCCGGAAGAAACAAATTGCAAGTCAAGGCGTTTTGTGGTATGAAAACTTAGAATTACTATAGGCAAGTTGCCTGCGGCGAGGTGTACAACATGGCTGATAAGAATACCGCTACGATTGGCTTTGAAAAACAAATCTGGGATGCTGCCTGCGTGCTGCGCGGCAACATGGACGCATCCGAGTACTGTGCCTCCTTCATTTACGCATCGTTTTGGTTTCCCTTCGCGTATATGATAGCCAGACGCCGCGCCAGAGTCCAATGTGCAAAAATCTGATTTGCAGATTTGACATCATAGAAACTCCATCAGAAACACAGGTTAATATTTGCCAAATTGAAGGGTTTGTATGTCCTTATGACGTTATACCTTGATTGAGTTTTCGAACGAAAACATTTGTTGAAATATGTGGACTTTTTGTGCGGGCTGTGATATAATTATCAAAATACAGATTTATATGTTGAAAAGCGGCACTCCCAATACTATTGGCACAAGCAATAAAGTAAATGAGGTTTGCTATATGACTGTGAGTTATAAAAAATTATGGAAGCTCTTAATAGACCGAGATCTAAAGAAGAAGGATCTTGAGGAAATGGCTGGCGTTAGTCATTATGTAATGAACAAGTTGACACATGGGGATAACGTCACCACTGATGTCCTATGCAAAGTGTGCAAGGCTCTTAATTGCACCGTTGACGACATTATGGAAATGATTGACGAGTAGCTGTCGCTTTGGGTTTTTCAGTATAGGTACGTCGACAGTCTTGCCACTTTTAAATCGTTCTACTATGAATAACTTGCTTAAAAAGCTGTAGGAAAGTTGAGGAAGCGTAATGGATATCAACGCTTTGAATGCTAATCTAAACAGGGATAAATGGGGTGTCAGGAATTTTCGTGCTCTTAAATCTCTACTTGTAAAAGAGGTTCAAGAGTCACTTTCTGAGTTTATGCCCCTTACAAGCAGCTCTTATTATAACAATCCTATTCAAGTCCTTGACTTTTTTAGTGGAGCAGGTGGAACATCTCTGGGATTTGCAGCGCTTAATACCGTTATTCCGACATTTAAGATGCTCGGCGGCTGCGATATCAACCAAATATCCGCACAGACATATAGCCGAAACTTCGACACTCCTGTGATCCACGAAGACATCGTTCGACTGGCAAATGAAGAAGGTGCACTCGAAACTCTCCTCGAGAGCATAGGTTTTGACACTAATAAGCCCACCATCTTGATTGGTTGCGCACCATGCCAGGGTTTTTCATCTCATCGAAAGAGGCATTGGGACGAAGAAGACGACGTTCGAAATAGCCTCGTCATGGCTTTCGCAACAATTGTTGGGAAAATTATGCCAGATGTCATTGTCATGGAAAATGTGCCCGAGTTTTTATCTCAAAAGTACTGGCGCTATTTTTCTGCGGCAAAGAAAAGCTATCAGCAACTGGGCTATACAGTAAAAGAGCACATTTATAACGCTGCGGCGTTTGGCGTTCCGCAAGATCGCTTCAGAACAATAGTAATCGGCATGAAGAAGGAGTTCCTTTTGCCAGAAGGCTACCTAACGCCGAATGAATATCGAACTGTCCGTGATGCAATCTCGAAATTGCCTCCGGTTGCTGCTGGCGTTGCTGATCCTAACGATCCAATGCATAAAAGCGCGGCTCACAAGCAAAGCACTATTGACGTCATTAGACAGGTTCCCCACGACGGCGGTAGCAGGCCGGAGGGTGTCGGACCTGAATGTCTAGATAGGGTAAGGGGCTTTTACGACGTATATGGGCGCTTGTATTGGGATAAGCCGTCTATCACTATCACTCATTATGCTAGAAACCCAGCCAGCGGTCGATACACGCATCCAGAACAAGATCGTGGACTAACAGCAAGAGAAGCAGCGCTTCTTCAAAGCTTTCCGAATGGTTTTGAATTCACCGGCAAGTCCGACGATATTTATCGGCAGATTGGAGAAGCTGTACCGCCGTTGCTCTCTTCGGCAATTGCTGCAAATATTCTGATTGAGCTTCTGTCCACAGAGCCCACAGCCGACGAGATAGCCGCTAGCCCGCAATCTATTGACGAACCGGTGAGCAGTTCTTTTTCCAGCGTCATAGCGGGAATTAAGATGAAAGATCAAGCTGCCAAGGCAACGAAATATACCTGTATCGATAGCTTTTGCGGTGCGGGAGGTCTTGGGCTTGGGCTCAAACGTGCAGGTTTTAATATTCTTCTTAGCTTTGATATTGATCAGATCTGTATTGATACAATCAAGGCGAACAAGAAATACTTTAATCATCCGGCAGAGGCCGCCGATATCGCAGATATGTTGAATGGCGAGCTATTGAAAAAGTGCAATCTTCAACGTGGTGAATTATTTCTTTTAGCCGGAGGACCACCGTGCCAAGGCTTCTCAGTCCAACGGCGCGGAAGCGATACGGATGAGCGTAATGAACTTGTACTAAAATATGGCAAGCTCATTGACGAACTCTATCCAATGTACTTTGTCATGGAGAACGTTACAGGTATTGCTGGAAAGCGTGGCAAAACTATCTTACAGCAACTAATTGAAGATGTCGAAAAGATAGGATATAAGGTGCACGTTGATTTACTTGACGCCCAAGATTATGGAGTTCCACAGCGGAGAAAACGATACATTATCGTTGGTGAGCGAAATGACCTGGGCGAGCACTATAAATATCCAGAGCCCGTAGCTGCTCGACACACGGTGCGCGATACGATTGGAAATCTTCCGGCTCCTCCTTCAGACGGAACCGATCATCCGGAAATATCACTCCACAGAAGAGACCGGCTATCCGAACTGAACCTCAAGAGAATACAGGCTATCAAAGAGGGACAAGGAAGAGACGATCTTCCCGAAGAATTACTAGCTGACTGTCATAAAGTCGACAGCTCAGTAATTGGATTCCGTAGTGTTTACGGACGCATGGCTTGGGACGATGTAGCGCCTACAATCACTGCGCGGTTCGATAGTTTCACCCGTGGGAAATTTGGCCACCCGGTCCAGGATCGTAGTATCTCGCTTCGCGAAGGCGCACTACTCCAAAGTTTCCCAATGGATTTTGTGTTTACAGGGAATAAAGTTGATATAGCGCGACAGATCGGGAATGCGGTACCACCGCTTCTTGCAGAAAAGATTGGACAGAGTATCATCGAATGCTATCGGAAAGTTGGTGAGAAATAAATGCCGTTTGATGCGAGCGTTAGAGCTTATTTGCGGGCTTACCAAAACGAATACAGAGCTGCTCTTCATGGAGGACAGCACACAGCGGAGCTTTCTTTTCGCGTCCCTATGCATGAAATGTTTAGGAGGATAGCGCATGACTTGAACCCGGCAGGTACTTTCGACATCATTCTTGAGCCGAGAAATCAAGGAAGAATGGGGCGGCCTGACTGGAGAATACAGGATCGCATCTCGCTTGGTGTTTACGGCTATATTGAGGCGAAAGGTCCATCCAACGAGCCGTTCGATACTACCCCGTATAGGGATCAGATTAACCGATATCTGACGTTAGGGCACAAGCTTATCATTACGGACGGCATTGATTTCGTATTCTGTTTTACCGAAACGCCGGTTGTAGTCTCGATTATAGACAAAGCACGAATGGACGCGTTAGATTGGTCGAGGCTCCCGGTTGATCCGCTATTTAGGTTTTATATGGAGCAATTTTTCTCTAACCCCGCTCCACAACGTGTCGACGAAGAAAAGCTGGTTGAGCTCGTCGCAATTCGCACTCGAAACCTGGCTGATGAAATACGAGAATACTCAGATTTAACCATAGAAGAGGCAATGAATGAAGACGAACATCATATCATTGAGCTTCTAAACGGTTTAAGAGAACTCGTTTATAACCATAATGATCCTCAACTTAGAACAGGAAGAGTCTTTGCAGATTTTACTGCGCAAGTCATTATGTTCTGTCTCCTGTTCGCCCACAGAGTTATCTGCTCAAGCGAGGATACGCCTACTCAAAAGGCTGAAAAAATCCGGTCATATGCCTATAATGACGTCGCAGATGGCGAAGCGCTTTTGCCATTTCGAAACCTAATGGTCTACCTCAGAGACCATGCTGGGGACGGTATGTTCATTGGTCAGTGGGTGGATGAATGTATCGCGTTCTTGTCTTTTGTTCAGATGACCGATCAACAATTGCAGAATCCTGATTACCATCGCTTATTCGAACTGTTCTTCAATAAATTTGACAAGCAAGCTCGGTTTGACTATGGAGCATTCTACACGCCGAAGCTCCTTGCGGAGTTTGTAGTTCGATTTGTGGGAAAAGTTGTGGCCGATCATTTTGATGGTGCAACCATATATGATGACGGCAATACAATCATTGATCCCTGCTGCGGAACAGGCTCTTTTCTTGAGCAGATCGTGGCCCACGACGAAGGAGACGGCGCATATAACCTTTGTGGCTTTGAGATCCTTCCTGCACCATATATGCTTGCTAACTATCGTATGTCTCTTGTCGAGCAGCATTACAGAAAGCAGAATCTGCATCCAAGTATTATCTTGGCAAATACACTGAGCAACTATCTTCTGAATGATGATGCAAATGCTAGTTCTATCGAGGGACAAGAGCTGATTCGAGCTAAAGAATTATCCTCTCGTCCTTTGAAACTGATCATTGGGAATCCACCGTCTTCTGACTCTAATAGGAGTAATGTCTCTGAAGAGTTTTCGCAGATTATTGATTTGATGGAGGATTTCCGACCGCCGGTCGAAAACCGACGTGGGAGACAAAACATTCAGAAGCAAATCAACAATCCGTTTGTTCAGTTCCTGCGTTGGAGCTGTGAAAAGCTGCTGGCTTCCGATAATCACTCGGTACTGGCGCTTATCGTTCCGCTTTCCTTTCTTGAAGCTGAGTCCTACAAATATGCCAGAAAGTATTTGGTCGAGCATTTCTCCAATGTTTGGGCGATTGCAATTGACACCGATGCTCGGACGGGAATTCGTGGCGACAGCATCTTCATGACGATGCAGGGCCGAGCCATAATTGTTCTCACCAGAAAATATGGCGAAGACAATAATGCCTCAGAAGTAAATTACGCAGATATATCTCGTGAAAGGCGAAGCGAAAAAGAAGCGATTCTTAATGGTAGTATTGAAGATACGATGCGTCGTTTTATTACATTTCCGATTAGCGACGCTATGTATTCATTTATGCCATCACGCCCGTTTAATGAGCAACTTTACGCTCAATTCTGGCCAATTAGCACTGAAACTGGTGCTCCCGGCGTCTTTTTAAATCAATGCTCTGGCGCTAAGATGGCTCCGACAGCTCTTCTTACTCATGTGAAACAACCGATGCTCAAACGTCGTAGCCGCGAAATTTCAAGTGAAGGAGTTATAAAAGCGCAGGAATGGATCGGAGGACAGGATAAGCCGGTAGTTGAATCAAAGATTCTTGCCTTCCAGAATGCATTAAACACGTGCACTTCTCGGCAAGAGCTTGATTCCGTTTTGGCTGAGAACATACGCCCTTGTTCGTTTAGGCCATTTGTGAATTCTAACGCATTGCTCTGGGGAACTATTTTTGATTACCAGGCGGGCGTTGGCGGTGGAGGCGCGAGGGTTCGACCAGAAATAAAGGCAGTTTATGATTTGCCGGATACGGTTGGATTCTCCTTGGCTCATGCACCAAAGGATTTGGATGAATCACTTGGGCAGTTCACTTCGTTCTGCTGGTATTTCCCTGACAACGACCTGAGCCGCAGGGGTAATGGTCATATTTACCTAAATCACTACATTCGAGATGTTCACACAAATGCGGTTATAAACAATATTCATCAAAGTCTGATTGAGCGCTACTCCGCGCTAACTGGTCTTGATGACTCCGAATGTGCCAAGAAAATGGTGTTTTACTCCTATGCCGTTTTCTGCTCTCAGGTATATCTTGAGGAATTTTATGGCGCGCTGTTTGTAGTAAATCAATCGGAAAGCCGCGCAAGAATTCCTATAGTTGATGATGCTGGCCTATTTCTTCGTCTCGCGGAACTCGGCGAGCGGTTAGCTATCCTTGAGAAGAACGACGCTGCGGTCGATAACGTACTTGGTTTTAACTACGACGAGCTGCTTGCGCAGATGTGGACGGGGTTCCATCTTGAGCATAGTAGGTCTGCATCGAGGAGTCCTTACGATGAAGAGAATGAGCAACTTATCGTTAGGGATGAAGTAACTGGCAACAGCATTCGAATCTATTGCCCTGTCTCTTTGCAGAAGTTTACGATTGCAGGATATAACGTAATCAAGGACTGTTGGCTCAAATTTCATTCATATCGGTTTACGCACTGCGATTTTACTCGCGATGATCTAAAAGAGCTTTTAGATTTATTCAATAAGATCGCATCGCAAATGGGGATCGTGTCTGAAATTGACGAAATAATGCATAGTATTGTTGGCGGTGAGGTTGCTCTTCTGAATTATAACGACTGAAAGATGGCAATTCATTATGGCAGACGTATTTTCAAAGGATAAAAGATCTGAAATAATGAAGGGCGTTAGGTCTTCTGGCAACAAAAGCACCGAGCTAAAGCTGATCCAGTATTTCTCCTCCAATCACATAACTGGTTGGAGGAGACACTATGACGTGAAAGGCCACCCGGATTTTGTGTTTCTAGATCGTCGGATCGCAATTTTTGTCGATGGTTGTTTTTGGCACGGGCACGACTGCAGAAACACTCGCCCAGCTGAAAATGCTGATTATTGGAGCAAAAAAAGAGAAAAGAATATTGAACATGATAAGATGATTACGGAGCTCTTTGAAAGAAGGGGCTGGACGGTTGTCCGCATATGGGAATGCGAACTAAAAAAGAAGAATCGTCAGGTTTTAGACAGTAAGCTTGCAGTTCTTTCTGTAGATAGTTAAATAGTTTAGCGTTAGTCGCAAAGTTAGGACCTAAGCGAAATCCATGGGGTTGGGCACACAATATATCTGCTCAATTCATCTAGCGGAAACACAAGATCCTGCAGCAGGTCCTAACTTTGCTACTATACCCAATAGTTTTTGATTTAACCTATACCGGATCATTTGGGAGGTGCTCAAATGAATAAGAGATCCAAAATTGACCCCAGAGTCCCAAGATATAACAAACTACTTACCGCTACGTTAATCGCTCTTAAGAAACTAGGCGGCTCTGGAAAAAACGACGAGATCCTAAATCAAGTAATTTCCGATTTAAAAATTCCAGATGAAGTTGCAGATATCCCGCATCTCGGGAATTCGAATCTTAGTGAGTTAGCATACCAACTTGCGTGGGCAAGGACTTACTTGGCCAAATTCGGAGTAATTGAAAACAGTGCGCGTTCGGTCTGGTCAATAAAACCTGATTATGTAGGAGTAGGGACTCTGAACGAAAAAGAGATCGTATCTACAGTCAACTCAATGTCTCATACATCAAAGAATAAAAAGCGCGACACGACAATTGATATCAATAACGCATCTCCTGAAGACGACGAGCCAAATAATGATGAAGTGGAGTTCCCTGACGAAGCCAAACCATGGCGCGCCAAGTTGACTGAAATCCTTCAAAATATGGACCCCTACGGTTTTGAAAGACTGGCACAGCGAGTGCTTCGGGAATGTGGTTTCTCTCAAGTTGAGGTTACAAAGAAATCTGGAGACGGTGGAATTGATGGGACTGGAAAGCTGAAAATCAACGGAATATTCAGTTTCAACGTTGCCTTTCAGTGCAAGCGTTACAGCGGTCTTGTTGGGGCTCCTGCAGTCCGTGATTTCAGAGGCTCACTTACTACCAATATTGAAAAGGGCGTTCTTATTACCACAGGAACATTTTCAAAAGCTGCCCGAGAAGAGGCAGCCAGTCCTGGAAAGCAACAAATTGATCTTGTCGACGGAGAAGATTTCATTAATATGATTGCAGAGTATGGTATCGGCGTAAAAGAAGTCAAAACATACGAGATTGACGAAAACTACTTTAAAAAGATCTAAGGCCAAGGAGGTGATTATGTGCCAGTACAAGCAATTGACTTGTTCTGCGGCGTCGGCGGGTTAACTTGCGGATTGATTCAAGCAGGGATAAATGTTGTTGCTGGATTTGATCTGGATCCGACCTGCCAGTATGCCTATGAGCACAATAATCATGTGCCTTATCATATAAGAAATGTTAGAGAAGTTCTCGGTGGAGAGCTTAATAATTTATATAATGACAATACAACACGAGTGCTTGTCGGATGCGCCCCTTGTCAGCCGTTCTCACAAATGAGGTTCAAAATGGGGCAGGCCAATATCAATGATGAAAAATACAATTTGCTTTTGGAATTTGGCCGTCTAATTGAGGAAACTCATCCTGACGTGATTTCAATGGAAAATGTTCCACAAATAAGAGAGACAGATGTATATAGAGAATTTATAGCTTTACTTGAGCGAAACCATTATCACTACAATGCCCAAGTAGTATATTGCCCGAATTATGGAATACCACAAACGAGGAGACGTTTCGTCCTTGTCGGCTCTCAGTTGGGGCAGATAGAATTAATAGCACCAACACATAATCCACAAAATGTCCATGTGCGAGATTTTATTGCTGATCTTCCCGCTCTGGAGGCGGGGGCTGTCAATCCGGATGACCCGCTTCATCGTTCATCTGCTCTGTCACAGATAAACCTACAGAGGATAAGAGCATCCGTTCCAGGTGGGACATGGCATGACTGGCCTGAGGAACTGAGGTGCGCTTGCCACAAAAAAGATAGTGGGACAACCTATGCGTCTGTTTACGGCCGGATGACATGGGAACAGATTGGCCCAACTATAACAACTCAGTTTTACAACTATGGCACTGGAAGGTTTGGCCACCCGCAACAGGATCGAGCGTTGTCTCTTCGCGAAGGAGCAATCCTTCAGACTTTTCCAAGGGACTATGATTTTGTTGATCCTGAAAGAGGGTTTGTAATGCGGGATATTTCAAGGCATATTGGAAATGCAGTCCCAGTGCGACTAGGACAAGTAATAGGTCTGTCGATTATTGGGCACTTACAAGAGAATAACATAGAGATATAAGGGTGTTTTGATATGAGTAACCAATTCAACTTCAACATTTCCTTGAGCGTTCTAAATCATTTGGGCAGAAATTTGTATAGAAATATTGTTACTGTAATCGGCGAAGCCATCTCAAACTCTTGGGATGCTGATGCAAAAAATGTCTGGATTGAAATTGATCGCGAGAATAACACGATGTGTGTTCTTGATGATGGTTCAGGCATGACAGCAGAAGATTTTCAAAACAAGTTCTTAAAAATCGGTTACTCAAAACGGAAAGATGGCAA
>CAMUYE010000003.1 GCA_947164825.1 uncultured Clostridia bacterium | reverse complement strand
ACAGAGGCCTCTCACGCCTTTAACATCGGTTCGAATCCGGTACGGGTCACCAAAAAAGAGAAATCCGAACAGGATTTCTCTTTTTTGGTGCCGTGCCTGCGGCACGAGTGGCTCCGCTTCGCTCAAATGCGAGAGGGGCACACCCTCCCCTCTCGCGCTCTCCCCATGCAATTCTGCATGCCGGTTGGGATATGAGAAACGGCGCTCTAAAAAACGCACGCCAGAGCATGCGTTTTTTGATATCTAGTTTGAAATGGATCAATGTAACAGCAGCATACTCCAAAGTGCGGTTGTTGGAATGCTCAGCAGGGTGGAGACTACGATCAGCTTGGTGGTATATACGGAGTCGCCGCCATATTTTTCCGCCAGGATGCTGGTATTCACGGCGACGGGCATCGCCGCCAGGATCACGCTGATAGCCCGGGCTGTTTGGGTGACCGGCAGCAGCAGGCAGACGCCGTAGACGATGGCGGGCAGGATGATCAGCCTGTGGGCTGCAAAGAGCAGGACGGAAGCGTCCAGGAACTGTTCCGGTTTGATCCGTGCCAGGATCATGCCGACGATCAGCATGCTCATGCCGGTGTTGCAGCTGCTGAAATAACCGACGGGTTTCATGAGCGGCTCCGGGATCCTCACGCCGAGGAGCATCCCGATCACGCCCAGGAACACGGCGACGATGCAGGGATGGGTCAGGACCTTTTTCAGCGTTTTTTTCCAGTCGTGGGAACCGGAGAAAATGGCGATGCCGGAAGACCACATCAGGATCCGCATGGGGATCAGATAGATATTTGCCAGGGCGATGCCCTCCAGGCCGAAGAGCCCCTCAGACACGGGGATGCCCATAAAGCCTGCGTTGGAGCAAAGAGCAGCGTGCCGCAGGCACTTCCGCCGATCTTCCGGCGGTTTCCGAAACATCAGCCGACCGTAAAAGACGCTGAACACGTGGAAGGCCAGGGAGATCCCGAAGACCCAAAGTCCGTCGTCCCGGATGGTGGAGGCGTCCACCTTCAGAAAGGCCGTCAGGATATTGCAGGGGAGGATCACGTCCACAACCAGGTTCGTGATGCTCTTCTGGCCCTGCTCGCTGACGATGTTCAGCTTTCGGACCAGAAATCCCACGCCGATCAGGGCAAAGATCGCAAATTCAAGGAAGAGACTCTCTTTCATTGGATTGAAACGCCTCCGCTCGACACTTCGGCTTCATCGGGGTGAAGTCGGAGCCAGGACAGGTAGCCCTCCAGGATCAGGCTGGCCGCCACGGCGTCCACGGTGTTTTTCCGCTTTTTGCCGTGGTATCCGGTCTCGGAGAGGATGGCGTGGGCCTCCACGGTGGTCCTGCGCTCGTCCCAGAGCCGAACAGGCATCCCGAGGGTTGTTTCCAGGTCCGCGGCAAACGCCCGGTAGAGCTCCGCCCTGGGGCCTTCAGAGCCATCCATATTTCGGGGAAAGCCCATGACAATCCGCTCGGCGCCTTGGGCGCGAACCAGACGGGCGATCTCCGCCAGCGTCTTTTCCCGATTCCAGGAATGGATGACCGTGGTAAGGCCCACGATGGTGCCGGTCAGATCCGAAACGGCGATCCCGGTCCGCGCATCACCGTAGTCCACTGCAAGAATTTTCATAGCGTTCCCCTTTCTGCGTTTGGCTCCATGTTACCCGGAAAAACGAGGTATGTCAATGATTTTTTTAAGAAAAACAAAAAAATCATTGACATACACACAATTATATGCTATACTTGCGACACCTGTGAAAAAGGGCTCTTTTTTTGTGCGCCTTTTTCAGCCGCGGATGGGGACTTCCCGCTAAATCTGTTATAGCCGCGGTGATACAGGGAGGCAAATAAGGAGGTGCCGTAATGCGCGTTAAAATCACTCTCAGATGTTCCGAATGCAAGCAGAGAAACTACAACTCCATGAAGAACAAGAAGAACGACCCTGACCGGCTCGAAATGAAGAAGTATTGCAGGTTCTGCAGAAAGCACACGCTTCACACCGAGACTAAGTAAGCGAAGGAGAACAACCATGGCTGAAGTCAAAAAGGAAAACTGGTTCAAGCGGACGATGAAGGGCTTGGCTAAGTGGTTCCGCGGCATGAAGAGCGAGCTCAAGAAGGTCGTATGGCCCACCTGGTCTCAGGTTCTCAACAACACGCTGGTTGTCGTCGTCGTTTCCGTCATCTTCGCAATCATCCTCGGCATCATCGACTGGCTGGCAGGTCAGGGCATCACTGCTCTGCTTGGTCTGATCAGGTAATCCGACATGGCAGACAAGGCGCAGTGGTACGTTGTCCAGACCTACTCCGGATACGAGAACACGGTCAAGGCTACCATCGAAAAAACCATTGAAAACCGTCAGCTCCAGGATGTGATCTGCGAGGCAGCCATCCCCATGGAGACCGTCACCGAGGTGACGGAAAACGGTCCCAAGACCTACGATCGCAAGCTCTTCCCCGGCTATGTGCTGGTGAAGATGGTTATGAACAGCGAGACCTGGTACATTGTCCGCAACGTGCGCGGCGTGACCGGCTTCGTAGGTCCCAGCAGCACGAATCCCCCTCCGCTGACGGAAGAAGAGGCCATCAAGTGGGGCGTTGAGCGCCACGAGATCGTCGTCAACTTCAGCGTTGGCGATACGGTTCGCATCTCCGACGGTCCGCTGACTTCCTTCACGGGAAAGGTGGACGCGCTGGATGTCGACAAAAACAGCGTTCGCGTCATTGTTTCCATGTTCGGGCGCGAAACCCCGATCGAGCTGGAGCTCGATCAGGTGGAGACCATCTCCGATTGACCCGATTGCCTTTGGGCGGTCAGAACGTGGGAGGGGCAAAGCCCCGCCAAATTACCACTTTATATTAGGAGGTGCTTTTCATGGCACAGAAAGTTACTGGTTATATCAGACTCCAGATCCCGGCTGCTAAGGCAACCGCTTCCCCTCCGGTTGGTCCCGCTCTGGGCCAGCACGGTGTCAACATTTCCCAGTTCATCAAGGAATTCAACGAGCGCACCAAGGATCAGGCCGGCTTTAAGATCCCCGTGGTCATCACCGTCTACGCCGACCGCAGCTTCACCTTCATCACCAAGACCCCCCCGACGCCCACCCTCATTCTGAAGACCCTGGGCATCGAGAAGGGCTCCGGCGTTCCCAACAAGACCAAGGTCGCCACCATCACCAAGGCCCAGGTCCGCGAGATCGCCGAGCGCAAGATGCCCGACCTCACCGCGGCCACCATTGAAGCCGCCATGAGCCAGGTGGCAGGTACCTGCCGCTCCATGGGCATCACCGTTGTTGACTAACTGACTGAGACACCGTCTCAAAATGTGGGAGGATTATTCCGCATCACCACTTTAAGGAGGATAAAACATTGTTTAGAGGTAAAAAATATAAGGACAGCGCGAAGCAGATCGACCGCTCCGTGCAGTATGACCCCGCTGACGCTCTCGGTCTGGTTTGCAAGACCGCTTCCGCCAAGTTCGACGAGACCGTCGAGATTCACATCCGTCTGGGCGTTGACTCCCGCCACGCCGACCAGCAGGTCCGCGGCGCCATCGTCCTGCCCAACGGCACCGGCAAGACCCGCCGCGTCCTCGTGTTCGCCAAGGACGCCAAGGCGGACGAGGCCAAGGCCGCCGGCGCCGACTATGTCGGTGCTATGGACATGGTCGAGAAGATCCAGAAGGAAAACTGGTTCGATTTCGACGTCGTCGTCGCTTCTCCCGACATGATGGGCGTTGTTGGCCGTCTCGGTAAGCTCCTGGGCCCCAAGGGCTTGATGCCCTCTCCCAAGGCCGGCACCGTGACCCCCAACGTAGCTGCCGCTGTCAAAGAGATCAAAGCCGGTAAGATCGAGTACCGTCTCGATAAGACCAACATCATCCACTGCCCCATCGGCAAGGTGTCCTTCGGCCCCGAGAAGCTCGAGGAGAACATGGCCACCCTGATCGGCGCGGTCATCAAGGCCAAGCCCGCCGCCGCCAAGGGCCAGTATATCAAGTCCTGCGTCATCGCCTCCACCATGGGCCCTGGCGTCAAGGTCAACACCGCCAAGTATTAATCAGAAGCATTCATCATTTAAATTGGCATAAAGCAATCCCCCGGCGTGAAGCCGGGGGATTGCTTTATGCGTTTGTTTTAGAAGATGTGCACTGTAGTGCCCAGGGGCAGCACGTCGGAGATGAAGATGCAGTCCTCGTCCAGCAGACGGATGCAGCCGTGGGAGCAGGGGTAGCCGATGCCGTAATACAGGATATTGCCGATGGGTTCATCCCACTTTGTGGGACGGGAATGGAAGCCTCGAGCCTCGTCAAAGACAGTGACGTGGTGGCAGTAGAAGGGAGGATTGTTCGCAGGCAGGGGGTAGTACCAGGTGGTATGATATTGGAGGCTCGCGGTCTCCACGGGCGTCGGGCAGTCGTTGCGACCACTGCCGATGGGACCGGTGCGGATTAGCTTCCAGTTGCCCTTGGAGCCCTGGAAGATGTTGACCTTCTGGGTGTAGAGGCTGACCCAAATCATGTACTTCGTGGAGCTGCCCCATTTGCGGACTTTATTCACATAGTATTCCTTGACTGCTGTGGAATAGTCTGAGGTGACGTAGTATTGCCCGTTTACAACGGCAACGTTATAGTAGTTCATCCAGCCGACCGTGCCGTCCTCCAGGCGAACCTGGGTAGCAGTGGAGTTGCGGGACTGGAGGATGGTGACCTGGGTGCCGGCAGGGATATTGGCCTTTTTGACAGTGGAAAGATCCGAGCCTGTAAAGAGATTGCCCTTGTTGCGCAGCGTGCCCTGGATGTTCTGGGTACGGATTTTTGCGGCAATGTCCGCGACAGCTTCTTCCACGTTGACGTAGCCGGTGTAGAGCAGACGGTTATTGCCATTCGCGGTGATGTAGACGGTAAAGAGAACTTGGCTGTGGAATCCGTCCAGGAACTTGCTGAAGTTGTGGGTCAGGCTGATGGTACTGCCTTCCTTCAGAATGATTCGCGTTTTTTCTGAAGCAAACTCGCTGCTGACGTACCACCTGATATCACATTCCGTCCAGCCTTCGGGCATGTTTTCCAGCTTCAGGTTTATCTTTACGTTAGGAGAAGCTTTTGTGGCCTTGTTATTGTCGGTCCGGACGGCGGTGATAGAGTCGACGGTGTTGTAGGGAACGTTGACGGTGTTCCCTGTGGCGCAGACGTTGGTCAGGTCCTGGCCCTTGAGGTTCAGCGTGCCAATATAACCGTTGCCGTTGATATAGACCTTGTCCCCGAGGACGTTCACGGTGTTGATGGTCCCGTTGTTGGTCATAGCGGAGCTCGCGTACATATTGACGGTGCCAACGGTGGTATTGACGTCCGGGAGGATCAGGGTCTTGTAGTTGTTGATGACGTCTGCGTCGCAGTGCAGCTTGACAAGTTTATAGTTCGTGATGGTCTGCAGCGGGGTGTCGGACCAGATTTCCGTGTCTCTGCAGACGACCAGATGGCCAATGCTGCACCCGCGAAGGGTGAGATACAGCTTGTCGTTGCCCTGGAGGATCAGCCGGTTCGTGACGGTCACGCCTTCGAGCGTGATGCTGGTGGTGTCAGTAGAAAGCAGCAGATCACCGTGAATGGTGGTGTTCGCCGGGACGGTGTCGGAGCCGAGGCCCATCTGTCCGGTGAAGTCCTGGGTGCCGATCTCTGTGCCGATCTTTGTCAGAAGCCGATAGAAGACCTGGGCAAGCTCCCGGCGGGTGATGTTGTTCTTCGGGAGGATGGAATTGCCTGCGCCGGCGACGCAGCCCGCGTCGATCATGGCGGAAACGTCGTCTGCGGCCCAGTCGCTGACGTCCTTCCAGTCGTCAAAGCGATAGATGGCCTGGCGGCCCTGGCCGTGGACGCCGAAGAGCCGGGCCAGCGCGACGAAGGCTTCCTCACGGGTAATCGCCACGTGGGGGGTCAGGGTCGTGGCGTTGGGGTCCGCGATGGGGAAGAGGCCCAAGCTGACGGCCTTTGCCATCCAGGGAGCGTACCAGGAATTGGGATTGACGTCGGTGTATTTGGAGATCGGCGCCTGTTTCTCGGTTTTCAGGACGCAGATCAGAATGGCGGCGAGTTCCGCGTGGGTAGTGTTCTCCTTGGGGGCGAGGTCGTCGTTGCCCCGGCCGGCGAGGATCCCGTTGCGAACCGCAAAAATCAGAGCGGCGCGAGCCCAGTTGTCAGGAATGTGGAACTTCTCAATGATCTGCTCGTCGGTCATTTCCGTCAGAGGAGGCTCGGGCGGTTCCGGCGGATCGGTGGGATCGGTGGGATCCGTGGGATCGGTGGGGTCCGTGGGATCGGTGGGATCGGTGGGATCCGTGGGATCCGTGGGATCCGTGGGATCGGCGGGATCCGTGGGATCGGTGGGATCCGTGGGATCGGCGGGATCGGCGGGATCCGTGGGATCGGTGGGATCGGTGGGATCGGCGGGATCCGTGGGATCGGCGGGATCCGTGGGATCGGCGGGATCCGTGGGATCCGTGGGATCGGCGGGATCGGTGGGATCCGCAGGATCCGTGGGATCGGCGGGATCGGTGGGATCGGCGGGATCCGTGGGATCGGCGGGATCCGCAGCCTCGGTCGTCACAACAGGCTCCGTGGATTCCGTGGCGTCCAGAGGCTCAGCTTCCGCGTGCGTTTCCGTTTCAGCCGCCACGGCGGGCAGGCTGACGGCGCCTTCGGAGAGGATGAGGCCTGCCATGAGAACCAGGCAGAGCAAAAGTGCGAGAATACGGGTGGGATTGCGCATCGAGATTCCTCCTTTTCCGCTGTACCGGACAGCGGACTGTATACTACAGACTATACAATCGCTATTCTACCATATAGAATACCTTGAAACAGAGAAAAAAGCAAGAGCAAATCCACAAAATATTGTTTTTTTCTTGACTTTTTTCGATTCTCTGCTACAATATATGAGCTCCAATTGAATACGACAGTTCGCGACCATCCTGTCGTTAAACAAAACTATTGGACCGTCCCGAAAGGGACCAAACGACGGGCGCACTGCGCCCGATTTTTCTTTTGGAGGGAAACCCAATGAAACTCACCACTCGCCGGATCGCCTTTGCGGGCATCCTCGCCGCGCTCTATACGGTTGTTACGCTGATAGAGCTGCTGATCTACCCGGAACTGCCCTATGCAGCCGTGCAGTTTCGGATTGCCGAAGCGCTGGCAGTGCTTTGCTGCTTCACCCCGGCAGCCATTCCCGGCATGGTCATTGGCTGCGTCGTTTCCAATTTCTTCTCACCCGTGGGAGCTTGGGATATTGTGATCGGCTCCTTTGCCACGCTGCTGGCCAGCGTTGTGACCTGGTTTATGTCCCGCAGCCTGCGTACGATGGAGCATTCGACATCCAAAGCCGCCAAGGACAAAAAGCTGAGCCTGCGGAAGCTGCTGGTGGTTCTGCTGGTGCCGCTTCCCACGATCCTCTTCAACGCCTTCATTGTCGGCGCGGAGATCACCCTGGTATATCCTGCCGAGGGAGAAGCCTTTTGGACGGCCTACGGCGCCAACGCCCTCTCCGTTGGTCTCGGAGAGGCTGCCGTGCTGTACGTGCTGGGCGTGCCGCTGCTGATCTGGCTGTTGAAGGACAAGAGTCTTTTCCGGCTGATGCGGTCATTCTGACCGCCTGTGGAGGCCTCCGTACTATAGACGCCGGAACGGGCAAAACGGTTGACAAAAAATCGAAAAAAACTCTGCTTTGTTTGGCACAAAGCAGAGTTTTTTGCTGGATTTTCGTTTGTCTGACTTACTTTTTCGGAAGCATGGACGAGATTGCGCTGGCAAAATTGGACATGGGCATGGTCTGGAGGACCACCTTGCCCGGACCGGTCACGACGGTATTGAAGAGGCCTTCGCCGCCGAGGAGGACGTTTTTCACGCCCTTGACGGACTGGACGTCGATCTGGACGCTGCCGTCCATCATAGCAAGGTAGCCGGTGTCAATCAGCATCTGCTGGCCGGAAGCCAGGTCGTATTCCATGGTGGAGCCGTCGATCTCCAGGAAGGCGATGCCGTTGCCAGAGAGCCTCTGCATGATAAAGCCCTCGCCGCCGAAGAAGCCTGCGCCGAGCTTTTTCTGGAAGTGAACATCGAGCGAAACGCCTTCGGTGGAGGCCAGGAAGGCCTTCTTCTGGCAGATGACGGGATGATCGGGAGTGATCTGGACTGCCCGAATAGAGCCGGGGAAGGTGGAGGCAAAGGCAATCATTCCGGGACCGTTCTGCGCTGTGTAGCGGTTCTGGAACATGCTCTCGCCGGAGAACATACGGCCCAGGACCTTGCCGGCGCCGCCGCCGACGGTTTGCATTTGCATGTTGGGGGTCATCCAGCTCATTGCGCCGGACTCACAGATCAAGGTTTCGCCGGGATCCACGTTGCAGATCACGACAGGCATGGGTTCGCCGTAGATTTGGTACTTCATAGTTTGCTCCTTTCATGTGTTGGTATATGATAAGCTTACAGATGCCGGGTTCATTCCTTCAGCAGCTTCCGCCGGGCAAAGTTGATGGGACCCTCCTGCATGCGGTTGATCCAGCTCAGGCTCTTTCCGCAGCCGTAGGCCACACAGGAGTCCGCGTCGTCGGCCACGGTGCAGCGCATGCCGGTGCGCTCGGTGATCAGCTTGTCCATGCCCCAGAGCTGCGCGCCGCCGCCGGTAAGGACGATGCCGTTGCGGGCGATGTCCGCCACAAGCTCCGGCGTGGTCTGCTCCAGCACGGACAGGATCTCGTCGGTGATCTGACGGGCGGGACGGCGCATGGCCTCCAGCATGTCCTCGGAGCTCACGGTGATCTCCCGGGCCAGGCCGGTCTTGAAATCCCGCCCCTTGACCTGGGTTTCCACGGGCTCGCCGCGCTCAAAGACCGTGCCCACGTTGATCTTCGTCTCCTCGGCAATGGTCTGGCCCACGATGAGGCCGTACTTCTTCCGCAGATAGCGGATGACGGCGTCGTCGAAGCTGCCGCCGGCCACCTTGAGGGAGGCGGAGTTGGCCAGGCCGTTCAGGGTCAGTACGCCGATGTCGGTCGTACCGCCGCCGATGTCCACCACCATGTGTCCGTCGGGGCCTTCAAAGCTGAGATTTGCGCCCAAGGCTGCCGCCAGAGGCTCCTCGATCAGATACACCCGGCGGGCGCCGGCCTCCAGGGCGATCTGGACCACGGCCCGTTCCTCAATGCTGGTGATCCCGCTGGGAACCGAGATCACGACCCGGGGCTTGACGAAGGAATATTTGAAAATCTGCCGGAAGAACTCCGCCAGCATCCGTTCCGTGAGCTCATAGTCGGAGACTACGCCCTCCCGCAGGGGCCGCATGGCGACCACGTTGCCCGGGGTCCGGCCAAGCATATTCCGGGCCGCGGAGCCCACTTTGAGGATCTTCCCGGTGTTCTTGTCCACCGCTACGACGGAGGGCTCCCGGAGCACGATGCCCTTGCCCTCGGCGTAGACGACCACGTTCGCGGTTCCCAGGTCGATGCCCAGGTCTTTGGAGAAAATAGACATGATTGATCACCTATTTCGTATTGTTCTTGATGAAGTATCCGCTGGCGCAGATATGAAGTCTGCTTTACAGATGAAGTATCGGCTGAAGCCGATATGAAGTATGGTCTTCGACCATATCAGGATGAAAAATGATGTGAGAACAAAAACCTTACAGTACATAGTTTGCTTTCGAAAATGAACAATATGGCGGAGCTATACTTCAAATGCGAAGCATACTTCATACGCAATGCTGCGTCAGCAGCGAGCGTACTTCATATCGCCGTATGGCGATACTTCATTTCGGCGCGGCGGCCAGCGTCGCCACGTCCACCGACTTCGCACCGGCTTTCAACAGTACGCGGCTGGCTTCGGAAACGGTGGAGCCTGTGGTCAGAACGTCGTCGATCAGCAGGATCCGCTTGCCCTGCACAGCCTCGGCGTTGATGACGCGGAAAGCGCCGCGGATATTGCGCTGCCGTTCCTCCAGCCCGAGGGTCCGGGACTGGGGCTTGACAAAGCTGCGCTTTTTCAGCGTGCAGATCGGCGCCTGTCCCAGCAGCTTTCCGGTCTCCCGGGCCAGAAGAAAGCTCTGGTCGTAACCGCGCTTTCGCTTGCGGAGGCGGCTGATGGGAACGTAGGTGATCAGATCGTAGTTCGTGCCAAGCTGCTGCCGGACGGCGTTGGCAAGCCAGGGGCCGTAGGAATCGGCATAGAAGCAGCAGCCGCCGAACTTGAAGCGCAGGAAGGATGCCCGCACGGGATCTTCGTACCATACCGCGCTGGCCCAGCGCCGGTAGTGAGCGCCGCGCCTTGCCCCGGAAAAGGGCTTTGGCAGGGCCGCCGCACAGTCCGGGCAGACCCGATCGCCCTCAGGACCCACGGCCTTTCGACAGAGGATACAGCGCCGCGGCCAAACCAGGTCTTTCAGCCCGTTCAAGCACTTCCGCAGCGAAGCCCGGTGTGCGCCGCTGCGCGGGCGATCTGCCCGCTCTTCCATCCGGCTCATCCGTCCGCGTGGCACAGCCGCCACTTGAGTCCGCTGAAGCGCTTCTGCTTTTTGTCGTTGCGGACCATGTACTCGATGACGCCCTCGTCGCCCACCACGATCAGCAGCTCCCGGGCCCGGGTAATGGCCGTGTAGAGGATGCTCCTGCTCAAAAGCAGGGGCGTCCCCCGCCAGGCGCAGAGCACCACGGCCCGGTATTCGCTGCCCTGGCTCTTGTGGACGGTCATGGCGTAGGCGGGCTCCAGCTGGGAGAGCATATCGTAGGGATAGACGGCCTCCCGGTCGTCAAAGCGCACGGTCAGGGTCTGGGCCTGGGTGTCGATGGCCCGGACGGTCCCCACGTCACCGTTGAAGATGCCGGAGCCCATGCCGGACTCCCCGACCTTGTTCCAAATGAGATCGTAGTTGTTCCGGATCTGCATGACCCGGTCGCCCTCCCGGAAGATGATCTCGCCGTATTTCTTTTCCGGCTTTCCCGCTTCGGGCGGGTTCAGCGCCGCCTGCAGCAGGCGGTTCAGAGCCCGGGTGCCGGTGTCGCCCTTGCGGGTGGGGGAGAGGACCTGGATGTCCTCGGGGGAGAAGCCCATGTTCTGGGGCAGACGCCGGGCGCAGAGGTCCGTGATCGTCTGGCAGACCGCCTCGTCGCTGGTCCGCTGAAGGAAAAAGAAGTCCTTTTTCTTTTCGTGGAGCTCGGGCAGCTCGCCCCGGTTGACCCGGTGGGCGTTCATGACGATGAGGCTTTCCCGGGCTTGGCGGAAGATTTCTGTCAGCCGGATGGTGGGGATCTTCTCGCTGCGGATCAGATCGGAAAACACGTTTCCGGCCCCCACGGAGGGAAGCTGATCCGGGTCGCCCACCAGGATCAGGCGGCAGCTCCGGGGCAGGGCCTGAACCAGGTCGTACATCAAAAGCAGATCCACCATGGAGCTCTCGTCCACGATCACTGCGTCGCAACTCAGGGGGTTGTGTTCGTTGTGGACGAAGACCATGTCCCCGGTCTCCGGGGAGACGTCCACCTCCAGCAGCCGATGGATCGTGGAGGCGTCCCGGCCTGTCAGCTCCGTGAGCCGCTTGGCGGCCCGGCCCGTGGGGGCGGCCAGGAAGGTTTTGAGGCGCATCTGCTCAAAGAGGTCCAGAATGCCCTTCAGGGTGGTGGTCTTGCCGGTGCCGGGGCCGCCGGTGACGAGCAGCAGCTTTTCCGAGGCCGCGGCGCAGATGGCCTCCCGCTGCTGGGCGGCGTATTCGATGTCCTGGTCGGCCTCCACCCCGGCCACGGTCCTGGCCAGGTTGGACGGCAGACTCACCCGACCCCCCGCCATCTCGGAAAAGCGGCGGGCCAGATAGCGTTCGGCCCGGCCGTATTCGGGCAGATAGACCGCCATGAGGGAGGCCA
Source organism: uncultured Clostridia bacterium (assembly GCA_947164825.1). GTDB lineage: Bacteria > Bacillota > Clostridia > Oscillospirales > Oscillospiraceae > JAFRPC01. Next base: position 43,399 of record CAMUYE010000003.1, on the reverse strand, counting down.
CGGGGTCCAGGATGACCCGCTCCTGCTCCGCCAGCCGCCGCAGCCCTTCCCGGATGATTTCCCGGTCCAGGCGCAGAAAGGCCGCCGAGGCGTCCACAAGCTGGGGCTCGGGGATAAAGACGTGGCCGCCGGCGCTGTTAAAGCTCAATTCATACAGGATCCCCGCGTCCACCCGGCGCTCGTCGTCGCCGTCAAAGCCCAGCTCCAGGGCGAAGGCGTCCACCTGGGCGAAGGGGGCGTTGAAGCCTTCCTCCGTCAGGAAATAGGGGTTGTCCTGGATCGCCATCATGGAAAGCTCGCCGTAGGCCTTGTAGACCCGGACGGCCAGCTCGGCGGGCAGGCGGTAACTGCTGAGGAACTCCGACAGATGTCGAAGCCCCTGCTGGGACTGGAAGCTCTCATGGATCTCCCTGGCCTTGGCGGCGGAGATGCCGGGCACCTCGGCCAGCCGGTCCGGATCGGTCTCGATGACCTTCAAGCTTTCGGCTCCGAAGCGTTCCACGATCCGGGCGGCCAGCTTGGGTCCGACGCCCCGGACAGCGTGGGAAGACAGATAGGCCAGGATCTCAATGCGGGACTCGGGCATGAGGCGTTCCAGAGTGGCGATCTCCAGCTGTTTGCCGTAGGTGCTGTGGGTACTCCACCGCCCCTCGATCCGCAGCCGCTCGCCCACCTGGGTCTCCGGTACGGTGCCGACGACGGTGGTCGTCTCGCCCTTCTCGTCCTTCAGCCGCAGGACGGTGTAGCCGTTTTCCGTATTCTGAAAGACCACGGCGGCCACGCTGCCCTCGATCCGGACCAGTTCGTTTTCCATGCCTTGCTCCTGCTTTCGTAGGGACGGCACACTGCCGTCCGCATTCTTCGGGATTCGGGATCCCATAAATGTTCATCCTATAATATACATGAAAAACCCCGATCTGCATAGCCCCAATTTTGAAAAAACGGAAAAATTCTTTTGCAATTCCGCTTCCGGGAGGGTATAATAAACCCAAACAACCCGAAAGGAGCGAAACGCAATGATCAAAACTATCCTGACTATCGAGGGCATGATGTGCCCCCGCTGCGAGAAGCACATGAACGAGGCCATCGAGCAGGCCTTCCACGTGGATAAGGTGAGCTCCTCCCACAGCAAGAACCAGACCGAAGTCCTCTCCGAGGCCCCTCTGGACGAAGAGCTCCTCCAGTCCACCGTCGCCGCCGCCGGCTATACCCTGAAGGGTATCGCCTCCGAGCCCTGCGAAAAGTAGGGCTTCAAGCTCTTCGGCTAAAAGCCTTCCCCTTGAGGGGAAGGTGCCCCAGTGCGCACACTGGGGTGGATGAGGTGGTCCCTCGACGGAGCGCCGTCCCCGCACGGGCGAGGCACCAGGCATTAGGCATCAGGGGACGGGGGATACGGATTGCCACGCCAGTGTGCGCACTGGCTCGCAATGACAGGATCGGGGAGTGATTCCGCCGTAGGGGGCGGCGTCCCCGACGCCCTGCACGTTCCGACGACAGACCGGGTGTTTGTCACCTGCCACTGTCACTTGTCACCTGTCACTTGCTGCCAGGGGACGGGGGATGCGGATTCTTCGCTGCACTCAGAATGACGGAACCCGATCAGGGGACGGATCTGTGATTGGCGTATCAATCACAGATCCGTCCCCTGATCGGGTATATGATTTCGGAATCAATTTCCCAGGCTCCGCAGCCATTCGAGATCGGCGGGGGCGTTGACGACGTAGCTGGTCTGCTTTGCTTTGACGCCTTCGCCGTTCCGGACGTTCATCCGGAGCCCGTTGGAATCGATCCAAAAATAGAGATCCATCGTGCTTCCGTAGCTTGTCTGGAGCTTGACGTCCAGGCTTCCGCTGACGAAATGATAGTTGGCGGCCTCCCAGGACAGCTTCGTCAGCCCCAGCTCGCCAAGCCGGGCCTCCACGGCCCCGGGGTTCAGACTGAGATCCTCCCTTGCGCTGTGGAATTCGGCTTCCACAACTTGCCAGCCCTTGCCGTTCCGATCCAGAACCTCCGTCTGAACAGTACCCACGTCTATCACGGCCCCCACGGTCCCGAGGGAGAACACGAACAGCGCGGAAAGCAGGGCAATCACCGCGAGGCCGCCATTCCGGTTCTCCGGCCGCAGGACGCGGCCCAGCCGGTAGCGGAGCCCCGAGGCCGAGGCGGAGAGGCAGGTGGTAAAGCCCTCGGCGGTTCCGGCGTTTTCCAGCAGGAGAGCGGCGTAGGCCCTGCGCTTCGCCTCATCCATGCCCGTTGTAGCCTCCTCGTCGCAGCGGAGCTCCAGATCCTCCGAGGCCCTGCGCAGCCCGAGCCAGAGACTGGGAATGAACCAGCCCGCCGCGCAGAGAAAGGCGATGGAGAATTTCGCGGCGTTGTCCCGGTGCAGGAGATGGAGGCTCTCATGGCGGAAGATCAACCGCAGCTCCTCCTCGGCGTATTCCCGCTGAGGGAGCACCAGGCAGGTTGTCCGGGGAAAAAGACCCACAGAGAGGGGAGAGACCGCGGCGGGGGAGCGGACGATCCGCAGCTTTTGACCGGTTTTCCTGTTTTCGCGGTCGAGGGGCTTCCAGACCTCCCGAAACAGCGCGTGATCCTCCTCGGAGGCAAGGACCGCGCCCCGGAGTACAGCGTTCCGAAAGCGCAGATGGGACAAGACCTTCCAGCCCAGGACGGCCAGGAACCCGGCGATCCAGACCGCGAACAGGACGGTCAGCGCGGTTCGGGAAAGGCGCACCGTCAGCCATGGGCGAAAGGGCATCCTGAAAAAATAGACCGAGACGCCCATCAACAGACCCGGCAGGAGCCAAAACTCCGCGCAGTCCCTGGCCGAATAACGCTTCCGCAGCAGGGGGATCAGTGCCAGCAGCAGGAGCGTCAGAGCGAACAGGCTCAGCAGCGCGCCGAAGAACCAGGACAGCATGGGAAGGGCGGCGGAGGGAAGGATCAACAAGATCAGCGAAGCGGCCAGGATCAGAACCGGGAGAAACACGGAGTGGACCGGTTGGTACCAGCTTCCGCGCTTTTCATTCAAACGGCGCGTCATGATCAACTCAACCAGGATGATCGCAACGACAAGCACCGTCAAACTGATCCGAAAAATCAATTCTTCTATCACAGCTTATCCTCCTCCGGAGACAGATTTTATGGGGATTGATCAAACAACAACGAAGCCAACCGCGCCGTAGAAGAACACGAACAGGACGGACAGCAGGGCAGTGATTAGGTAGCCGACCCGGCGTTTTTCCGGGTGCAGGACCCGGGACAGGCGGTAGCGCAGCCCGGAGGCCGAAGCGGAGAGGCAGGTGGTGAAGCCCTTTGCGGTCCCGGCCGCGGAGAGCAGGAGAGAGGCGTAGGTTTTTCTCTCGTCCTCCCGCATGGTTTTTGTGGCGAACTCGTCACAGCAAAGCTCCATGTCCTCCGCCGCCCGTCCCAATCCGAGCCACAGACTGGGAATGAACCAGCCCAGGGCGCAGAGAAAAACCAGGCCAAATTTGGCGGCGCTGTCCCGATGCAGCAGGTGGATCAGCTCATGGCGGAAGATCATGCGCAGCTCCTCGTCGGTATATTCCCGCTCGGGAAGCACCAGACAGGACGTGCGGCGAAAGAGCCCAACGGTAATGGGAGAGTCCGCGGCAGGGGAGCGGTAGATCCGCAGCTTCCAGCCGAAGCCGGTTCCGGTCTGGCAAAGCTCCCACCAGACGGTGAGAAATTCAGAACGGGTCGCCTCGGAAGCCTTGTACGCCCCGCGCAGCAGCGTGCGCCGAAACCGAACATGCGAGAGAAGCTTCCAGCCCAAAACACCCAGAAAGCCGGCAGCCCACACGGCGACGATGATCCAGAGCGCGAGGCGCGGGATTTGAAGCACGAGCCAAGGCTCAAAAAGGAAGTAATTTTCGAGAGACGTCTCCCGATTTGTAAAATACATGACAGGTAAGGCCAGTAAAAACGGCAGGGTCCAAAGCTCCGCGCAGGTCACGGCGGAGACGCGTCGGCGAAGGAGCGGCGTCAGCGCGAGAAGCAGAAGCGAATGCGCGATGACAGACGGCAGAAGATGGAAGGAGACCCGGAAAACCACCAAGGCGATATCAGGCTCATAGAACAGCATCCAAAGTAAAAACAGGATCCATACAAAGAGATAGTTCAGAAAAACGACGGAAAAGGGCGCAAATCGGTCCCGTGGGTTCGCCGCGCGGGCGGCGACCAGCTTGTGGATCATAAGAAGAAGTACACTGCCCAAACCAATCAGCAGACCGAGGAGCAGTCGAACCCATGTAAAATCGCTCACAGCTTATCCTCCTCCAGCAGCTTCCGCAGCTCGGCCAGGTCCTCCCTGGAGAGGCCGGAGGCGGTGAGGGCGGAGGCGAAGGCGGGGATGGAGCCGCCGAAGAGGCGGTCCAGGAAGCGTCGGCTCTGCTTTGCCTGGTAGTCCTCCCGGGCCACCAGGGGGGTGTAGACACTGGACCGGCCCTGCTTTTCGACCTTGACGAAGCCCTTCTCCGCCAGCCGGGAGAGCAGGGTCAGCAGGGTGGTCTGGGCCATGGGCTTCCGCTCCGCCATAGCTGCCTCCACCGCCGCCCGGGGCACCGGGGCCTCCAGCTCCCAGAGCGCCTGCATGACCTCCAGCTCCGCGTCTGGGAGCTTTTTCAACGTTTCTTCCATAGGATCAACTCCTCTACATTTGTAGTACAACTATATTCTACAACCGTAGAGCAGAAATGTCAAGAGGGTCTGGCAGAAAAAACTGCCGGGCCCTCTAAAAAATTTCAAAATGATGTGAATTTGTAATATTTTTGTAACAATTATATGTTAGAATACTCTGGAACGAGAATGTATAACTTTTTACTTTTTACTTCTTACTTCTTACATATTACTTTTCCGCAGTCCCTGCATCTTCCCGTTGGCCCCGCTGTCGGTCACGTCGCCGCCGATGATCTTGCCGTCCAGAACGAAGACCGTGGCGTAGACCGGGCCGTCCGCCTCGGGATAGTTGAGGACCTCGTAGACGTAGCGCAGCGCGGTTTTTCCGGCGTATTCGGTGAGGTCGAAGCCCTGGGACTGCTGCAGTTCATTGTAACGGCGGAAGACTTCGGAATCCTCGGCGGGGATCTTGACGGACTGGGTCTGCACCGGCTCCGCGTTGACCTGCCAGCCGCACTCGGAGAGGAAAGCGGCCCGTTCTTCGTTGGTCTCGCCGTTTCGCTGATCGAGGGTCTCCGTCTTCCCGTTTTTCGCCGCGGCCACAATGGCCGCCAGCACGATCGCCGCGATCACCAGCGTTGCAACGGCGGCGATCTTGGTCTTCGATACCTTGGTCGTGATTACAAACATCGTGATGCTCCCTTCCAACAGGTTTCTGTGGTGAAGCATATGTGAAGACAGGCCCGGATATGAGGGTTACAAGATGATCAGATTGGATAAGCTGCTCAGCGACGCCGGGCTTGCCTCCCGGCGGGAGCTGAAAACCATCCTGAAAACAGCCGCGGTCTGCGTGAACGGCAGGCCCGTCACCGACGGGGCTTTCAAGGTCGATCCGGCGGCGGATCGCGTTACCTTCCGGGGCGAACCTGTGGAAGGCCCCAGGCGGGTGGTGCTGATGCTCCACAAGCCTGCGGGCTACGTGAGCTCCACCGAGGATCCCCGGGACCGGACCGTGATGGAGCTGATCCCGGAGCTCCTTCTCCGGCAGGGAGTTGTCCCCGTGGGCCGTCTCGACAAGGAGACCGAGGGGCTGCTGCTCTTTACCAACGACGGAGAGCTGGCCCATCGCCTGATCTCCCCGAAGCACGGGATCGAAAAGCGCTATTACGCCAGGCACGAGGGCACGGCAGGGGAGGCCGACGCGGCCGCCTTTGCCGCGGGACTGGAACTCCGGGACGGCACCCGCTGTCTGCCCGCGGTGCTGCGGCCTCTGGGTCCCGGCGAGAGCGAGATCACCGTCACCGAGGGGAAATACCACCAGGTCCGCCGCATGATGGCCGCCCGGGGCCATACGGTCACGTACCTGCGCCGCGAAGCGGAGGGGCCTCTGACTCTGTGCGGCCTGCCCCTGGGAGAGCTCCGGGAGCTGACGGCGGAGGAGATCGAGCTTCTGTACAATATCACTAAAGCGCCAAATTGACAAAAACGGAAAAACGTCACCCCTTGTGAGAGGTATAATTAGATAAAACGCCGGATTTGTTGTCTTTTTGCATAAATTTTTCACCGAAATTTCAAAGAAAATGCCAAATACCTCTTGCAAAAAATGAAAAGATAGGGTATGATAAAAGGTAGAAGTTTACAAAACCCACTGTCCGACAGGAGTGTACCGATATGACTCACCATATCTTTTCCGACGTGATCCAACAGATGAAGGGCGCCACGGACCGCCAGATCGGCGTTATTGACGCCGAGGGCACTGTCGTTGCCTGCTCCGAAGCTTCCGAGGTCGGGATCAAGCTGCCCAAGCTGTCCCGGGTGGTGGCGATGGCTGAGGATCAGGCCCCCGTTCATTTCTCCGGCAAGACGGTCAAGGCGCTGACAAATTTCGGCGGCAGTTACGACTATGCCGTTTTCGTGGACGGCGACGACGAGCTGGCCCACAGCCTCTGCCTGATGGCGCAGGTCGCCCTGAACTGCACCAAGATCTATTACGAAGAAAAACACGACAAGTCCACTTTTGTCAAGAATATCATCACCGACAACATCCTCCCCGGCGACATCTACATCCGTGCCAAGGAACTCCATTTCCCCTCCGATCAGAATCATACGGTGTTCCTGGTCCGCCAGCTCGGCAGCCCGGACGTGGGCATGGTAGAGGTGCTTCAGAGCTTGTTCCCGGACCGGCAGCAGGACTTCGTCATCTCCATCAACGAGACTGACGTGGCCGTGGTCAAGACCGTCCCGGCCGACGCGGAACAGAGCGAACTGCTTGCCCTGGCCTCCTCCATGGAGGAGACCCTCAAGAGCCAGCTCTTCGTCAAGACCATCATCGGCATCGGCGGCGTGGCCGAACACCTGCGGGAGCTTGCCGACTCCTACAAGGAGGCCCAGGTCGCCATTGAAGTCGGCAAGGTTTTCGACACGGAGAAGACCATCATCACCTACGAGAACCTGGGCATCGGCCGTCTGATCTATCAGCTTCCGACGACCCTCTGCGAGATTTTCCTGGATGAAGTCTTCAAGAAGAACTCCATCGACACCCTGGATCAGGAGACCCTTTTCACCATCAACAAATTCTTTGAGAACAATCTGAACGTCTCCGAGACCTCCCGCAAGCTCTTTGTCCACCGCAACACCCTGGTCTACCGGCTGGAGAAGATCAAGAAGCTGACCGGCCTGGATCTTCGGGAGTTCGACCACGCCATCATCTTCAAGGTGGCGCTTATGGTCAAGAAATATCTGGCTTCCAGAGACAACAAGATGTTCTGACTGCAGCGGCGCCCGCTGTGCGCCACGGCAGCCGCAAATAGGAGAACCGTATGATCGAATTTCGTAACGTGAACAAGGTCTACGAGGCCGGCAACCGCGCCCTGGAGGGCGTGAGCCTGCGCATCGAGGACGGCGAGTTCGTTTTTCTGGTGGGGCCTTCCGGCTCCGGCAAATCCACCATCATCAAGCTTCTGACCGCGGAGCTCGAACCCACTTCCGGCTCCATCGAGGTCAACGGCTATAAGCTCGAAACCATCAAAAAGCGCCAGATCCCCTATATGCGCCGCACCGTCGGCGTCATCTTCCAGGATTTCCGCCTGATCGAAAACAAGACCGTCTTTGAAAACGTGGCCTACGGCATGCGGATCGTGGGCGCCTCCGGCAAGGAGATCAAGGCCCGCGTCCCCTATGTGCTCGACCTTGTGGGGCTTGAGAACCGGGGCCGCCGCTTCCCCCACGAGCTCTCCGGCGGCGAGCAGCAGCGCGTCGCCATCGCCCGGGCTCTGGTGAACAATCCGGCCATGATCGTGGCCGACGAGCCGACGGGCAACCTGGATCCCCAGCGCTCCTATGAGATCATGATGCTGCTGGAATCCATCAACGCCCTGGGCACCACCGTTATGGTCGTGACCCACGAGCGGGAGCTGGTCAACCGCTTCACCAAGCGGGTCATCGCGATCCAGGACGGCCGGGTCATCAACGACGGAATGGATGGGTACTACATCAATGAAGAGAATTAGAAAATTAGGCTACCTCTTCAAAGAGGGCGTACATAATATGATCGTTCACGGCTTCATGTCCTTTGCGGCCGTGTGTGTGACGGTGGCGTGTCTCGTCATCATCGGCAGCTTTTCGCTGATCATTTATAACCTCAGTATTTTCGTCTCCGATATGGAGCAGCAAAACCGCATCCTTGTCTACGTGGACGAGACCTACGACACGGCCGAGGCCAAATCCGTGGGCTCTCGGATCAATCTGGTCGAAAACGTCCGCGAGGCGGAATTCATGTCCCGGGAAGAGGCCGGCCGCCGCTTCATCGAACAGCAGGGCGGGGGAGAGGCCTATGACGGCATCGACGCCTCCACCTTCCGCGATCGCATCATCGTCACCCTGGAGGACAACTCCAAAATGGAGGAGACGGTGCAGCAGATCCGCGAGATACAGGGCGTGGCTTCCATCTCCGACCGACCGGAGCTTGCCGAAGGCTTTACCACCATCCAGCGGATCCTGGACATCGCCTCCGCGGCGATCATCATCGTGCTTCTGGTGGTCTCCCTGTTTATGATCTCCAATACCATAAAGCTTGCGATGTACGACCGGCGCGACGAGATCGCCATTATGAAGATGATCGGCGCCACCAACCGCTTTATCCGCTTCCCCTATTTCGTCGAGGGCTTCCTGATCGGCCTGATCTCCGGCGTCGTGGCCTTCTTCCTCGAATGGGGCCTGTACAATCTGCTGGACGCCAGGATCACCGAAATGCAGAGCCTGCAGCTGTTCAGCATCACACCCTTCCGGGAGATCCTGCTGCCGGTGGCCGTCGTTTTCGGCGTTACCGGACTCTTTGTTGGTATGTTCGGATCCGTGATGTCGATCCGCAAATTCCTGGACGTTTAATCCTTGAAGGAGGGACCTGTTATGTATAAATACCGTCGCGTAATTGTCGCGGTGATCGCGATTCTCCTGGCGCTTCTGCTGCTGGGCGGTCTGGTCTTCAGCGCCTTCGCGGAGAGCTCCTCCACGATCAAAGCACGCATTGAAGAACTCAAACGGCAGGAGGCTGCCATTGCCGCCGAGCAGAAGGAGATTCAGGAACAGAAAGCGGAAAACGAGTCCGACATCCGGGATCTCGTTTCCGAGAAAAACAACATCGACCAGCAGATCAAGCTGACTCAGGATTCCATCGAGACCAAGAACGATCTGATCCGGGAGTACACGCTGCTGATCGCCGAAAAGCGCAACGAGTTGGAGGACGCCCAGAACGAGCAGACCGCGCTCAACGCCCGCTATAAGACCCGCATCCGCGCCATGGAGGAAAAGGGCAACCTGACCTATTGGTCCATCCTCTTTCAGGCCAGCAGTTTCGCGGATCTGCTGGACCGGGTGGACATGATCAACGAGATCGCCCGCTCCGACGCCAATATGATCGAGAAGATCCGCCAGTCCGCCATCGAGATCGAGAACGCCCGCCAGGAGCTGGCGGCCGAGAAGATCGAAATGGAGGAGGCCAAGGAAGCTCTGGCCGCCGAGGAAGAGGAACTGATTTCCCAGCGCAGCGAGGCCGACGAGCTGATGGCTGAGCTGATGGCCGATCACGATACCCTGGTGGCCGCCGATCAGAAGTACGACAGCGAGAAGGAAGCCCTTCTGGCCCAGATCGCCGCCCAGGAAGCCAAGTACAAAGAGGCGGTCGCCGCCGAAGAGAAAGCCCGTCGTGAGGCGGAGGAAAGAGCCCGCAGAGAGCGGGAGGAAAAAGAAAAAGCCGCCCGCGAGCGGGAAGATGAGGCCGGCGGCGGTGGCGGCGGCGGTGGCGGCGGCTCCAGCGGCTGGTCTGTCAGCAGATACGGCTTCCAGTGGCCCTGCAGCTCACGCCACATCACCTGTGAGTTTGGGCCCCGCTATCATCCCATTACCGGCGTCTACAGTAATCACAGCGGTATGGATATCGGCGCCAGCTACGGTTCGCCGATCTACGCCTGCGCCTCCGGTACCGTGACCACAGCCACCTACGGCACGGCCTACGGCTACTATGTCACCATCAACCATGGCAACGGCTTCTCGACCCTCTACGGGCATATGTGCCGCTACGTTGTCCACTCCGGCCAGTACGTGACCCGCGGGCAGCTGATTGGCTACGTGGGAAGCACCGGCTGGTCCACCGGACCGCATCTGCACCTCACCATGTACTACAACGGCTCCCTGGTCAACCCCAAGAAGTATCTGCCCTAAGGCCTCACCCGGGGCGGCCGTCGGCCGCCCGGCCACTGCAGCAATCGTATGAAGCCTTATGATAGGACGAGCTTGCTCGTCCTATCTGCATATCAAGAAGAGAACGAGGTATCAATCATGGATCCCAACAACGAATATCAGTTTCCGCAGCCCCAGGAGACCTGGACTCCGACCCGGGTTCAGATCGTCAAGCAGACCCGTATCTGGCCGATCGTCCTGGCCGCGGTCATCGCCGTCATTATGACCTTTGCGGTCTGCGCCGCCCTGTTTTCCGGACGAAGCGGCGGCAGTACCGGTCAGACGGTGCCGGGGATCGTCAAGCCCGGTCAAACGCAGAACAATTCCAACAAAACAGCCTGGGCGAATAAACTCGCCCAGATCCAGGCATATATTGACAGCTACTACATCGGCGAAACAGACGAGGAAAAGCTGGCAGACGCGGCGGCCGCCGGAATGATCGACGGCCTGGGGGACGAATGGAGCTATTATATCTCCGCCGACGAATATGAATCCTATCTGGAGAACGCCACCAATTCCTACGTCGGCATCGGCGTCACGATCTCCGCTGAGAACGTGGAGAAAGGCATCGAGATCGTGGACGTGACCCCGGACAGTCCCGCTTACAACGCCGGGCTGGAGATCGGCGACCTGATTCTGGCCGTGGAAGGCGTTCCGGTGCTGGACGGTTCCGAGGAAGCCATCGACATCAACGAGACCAAGAACCGGGTCCGGGGCAAGGAGGGGACCAGCGTGACCCTCACCGTCTCCCATGCGGGCGTGACGCGGGACGTGACCATCACCCGGGCCAAGATCAAGACCGTCAACGTCACCTGGGAGCTGCTGGACAACGGTCTGGCCTATATCCGCATCCGCAACTTCGAGCGGAGAGCCGCCGACGAGACCCTGGCCGCCATCGGTGAAGCCCGGAAGGCAGGGGCCACGGCGCTGATCTTCGACGTCCGCAACAATCCCGGCGGCTACAAGGACGAGCTGGTGGAGATTCTGGACTATCTGCTGCCCGCGGGCCCGCTCTTCCGCAGCGTGGACTACAGCGGGAAGGAATCTGTGGACATGTCCGACGACGAGTATCTGGATATGCCTATGGCCGTGCTGGTCAATTACAACTCCTACTCCGCCGCGGAATTCTTCGCCGCAGCCCTGCAGGAGTACGGAGCCGCCGTGGTCGTGGGCGAGCAAACCTACGGCAAGGGCCGTTTCCAGACAGTCTTCAATCTCAGCGACGGTTCCGCCATCAACATTTCCATCGGCCAGTACACCACCCCCAAAGGCGTGAGCCTGGTAGGGAAGGGCATCACCCCGGACCATGTGGTGGAGCTCACCGACGAGCAGAAGGCCGACCTCTACTACAGCCGCCTGGAACAAGCCGACGACGACCAGCTCCAGAAGGCCATCGAGGTCCTTACCACGCCGTAGCGGCGCACAGTGTGCGACACGTTGTCCCCCGCCCGGACGAGGCAACAGGCAACAGGCATCAGGCAACAGGCATCAGGCCCGCCTGTAGGGGCGACCATTGGCCGCCCTTCGTCCCCGCACGGATCAGGGATCACAGATCAAGGATCAGGGATCAGGGGACGTTAGGCAACAGGCAACTGGCAACAGGCAACAGGGTACGGGGGGGGAGCGAGGCATCAGGCAACAGGGGACGGGGGATGCGGATTCTTCGCTGCGCTCAGAATGACAGAATCGGCTCGTCCACGCCGTAGGGCGGCCTGACCCCAGGCCGCCGTCTCCCGCCCGGAAACCCAATGCAAAATGCAAGATGCAAAATGCAAAATGGGACGGGGGATGCGACCGTAGGGGGGCGCCCTCGACGCCCCGTACCTGACAGATACAAAACACTTGAGGAACAAAAAATGGACGTTAACGAACAGCAGCACAGGATCCTTCGGGAAATCTCGGCTCTTATCATAGCGGAGCCGGTCGAAACCGAGCGTCTTCTCCTGCGCCCATTTAGGGAAGCGGATCTGTCCGAGCTCTATGAGTACCTTTCTAAAAAGGAACAGCAGCGGCTTGCCGGGAATCCGCCGGTTGACAGCCTGGACGACGCCCGGGAGATTCTGGACCGCATTCTGGATCCGGAGCTCCCGCCTCGCAGCCTTGCCATCGTCCTGAAATCGGAGAACAAGGTCATCGGAAACCTCTCCATCGGCCGCTATCCCTTCCTGGAAAACGACGCGGTCCTTCGCGCCCTCAGGGGCGTCACCCTCTCCTACGTGCTCAACGAGCGGTATTGGAGAAAGGGCTATATGACCGAGCTGCTTCGGGCCGTCTATCCTGCCCTGTTTGAGAAAGGCCGCCTGGACTATATCCAGTCCGGCTATTTCGACTTCAACGCCGCCTCCGCCGCCCTGCAAAGGAAACTCGGCATGAGGCTTTGGACCGAAGGCGAATGGGAACAGAACGGCGAGCGCATCCGGACGATGGAAATGATCCTTTTCCGGGAAGAATTTGAGAAGAATGGCCTGATTCGCAGTTGACAAACCGACTTCGGCCCTGTATAATATAGCGACAAAACAGTAACAAGGTGAAAGGCGGAAGCGTCATGGCAAAGGAATTCAAGATCACGAGCATCCGGCTTCAGGAGCTGGAGCAAGAACTGCAATACCTGAAAACCACCCGGGAAAAAGAGGTCGCGGAGCATCTGAAGGAAGCCCGTTCCTTCGGCGATCTCTCCGAGAACAGCGAATACGATGAGGCGAAGAACGAGCAGGCTCTCCTTTACGGCCGCATCGCCGAGGTGGAGAACATCCTGGCCCACGCCGTCATCATTGACGACGGCTACGACGGCGTGGAGGAGGCCACGGCGGGTTACGTGGGCCTGGGCTGCACCGTCAAGGTTCGGGACGTGGAATTTGACGAGATCGATCTCTACGCCATTGTCGGCTCTCAGGAGGCCGATCCCAAGAACCACCGGATCTCCGACGATTCCCCCTTTGGCCGCGCCATGATCGGCAAGACCGTGGGCGACGTGGTCGAGGTGGAAGCCCCCGTGGGCACCGTCAAGTTCGAGATCCTTTCCGTCGAGAAATAAATCATTCTGTAGGGCGGCCTGACCCCAGACCGCTGCAGGTCACCGGATGGGCGACCCGGCGGCCTGGGGTCAGGCCGCTCTATGCAATTCACAGGAGGAATCCGCATGGCAAAGTTTGTACCCCAGGCCGAACTGCCCCTGACAGACCAGGTTCGCGTCCGGCACGAGAAGCTGCAGGCCCTGCAGCAGGAGGGGAGAGATCCCTTCCAGATCACCAGATTCGACGTGACCCATCACGCCCAGGAGATCAAGGACCGCTTTGAAGAATTGGAGGAGCAGTCCGTCCGTCTGGCTGGCCGCATCATGTCCAAGCGCGGCATGGGCAAGGCCATCTTTGCCGATCTCCAGGATCGTTCCGGCCGCGTTCAGCTCTATATCAAGGTGGACGAGATGGGCGAGGAAGCCTTTGCCGACTGCCGGAAGCTGGACGTGGGCGATATCGTGGGCGTTGAGGGCCCCGTGTTCAAGACCCAGCGGGGAGAGATCTCCGTCCGCACCCGAAGCGTGACCCTTCTGTCCAAGTCCCTGCTGCCCCTGCCCGAGAAGTTCCACGGTCTTACCGACGTGGAGACCCGCTTCCGCCAGCGCTACGTGGACCTGATCATGAACCCGGAGGTTCGCCGCAACTTTGAGATCCGCACCAGGTTTATCTCCCACATCCGCCGCTACCTGGACAGCCGGGGCTACATGGAAGTGGAGACCCCGGTGCTCAACACCATTTCCGGCGGCGCCACCGCCCGGCCCTTCATCACCCACCACAACACCCTCGACATCGATATGTACATGCGCATCGCCACGGAGCTGCCTTTGAAGCGGCTCATCGTGGGCGGTCTGGAGCGTGTCTACGAGATCGGCCGCATCTTCCGCAACGAGGGCATGGATCCCAAACACAACCCTGAGTTCACGACCGTGGAGCTCTACGAGGCCTACACCGACTTCCACGGCATGATGGATATCTTCGAGGGCCTTCTGTCCTCCGCCGCAAAGGAAATCCTCGGCACCTACAAGCTGAACTGGATGGGCCATGAGGTGGATTTGACGCCCGGCTGGCCCCGCATGACGATGGCCGAGGCGGTCAAGCACTATCTGGGCGTGGACTTTATGGCGATCACCTCCGATGAGGACGCCGAAAAGCTGGCCGCCTCCGTGGGCGTGGTCCTGGGGCCCGCCAAGGAGCACAGCTGGGGCAACTACCTCTATGAGTGCTTCGACCAGAAGGTGGAGGAGAAGCTGATCCAGCCCACCTTCATCACCATGCATCCCGTGGACGTCTCCCCCCTGGCCAAGCGGTCCCCCAAGGACCCCCGTCTCACGGAGCGCTTCGAGCTCTTCATCTGCCATTGCGAGATGGGCAACGCCTTCTCCGAGCTGAACGACCCCATCGACCAGAAGGGCCGCTTCCTGAAGCAGGTCGAGCTGCGCGCCAGAGGCGACGATGAGGCGGGCATGATGGACGAGGACTATATCACTGCCATGGAATACGGCCTGCCCCCCACGGGCGGCCTGGGCATCGGCGTGGACCGCTGCGTCATGCTCCTGTGCGGCGCGGATTCCATCCGCGAGGTCATCCTGTTCCCGACAATGAAGCCCCTGGATCGCCCTGTAGGGGGCGGCGTCCCCGACGCCCCGCAGCCCGCCGAAGAGAAGCCCGCAGATTTCGACTGCGCCTGCTTTACCTGCCCCTCTCAGGAGGCCTGCAAGGCCGCGCAGGAAACCGTAGGGGCCGATGCCCACATCGGCCCGCACCAGGAGCCCATCGACTTCTCCAAGGTCGTGATCGAGCCTCTTTTCGAGGAACAGGTTGATTTTGAGACCTTCTCCAAATCCGACTTCCGCGCCGTCAAGGTCCTGGCCTGCGAGGCCGTCAAGAAGTCCAAGAAGCTGCTGAAGTTCACCCTGGACGACGGCACCGGTACGCCCCGGACCATCCTCTCCGGCATCCACGCCTTCTACGAGCCCGAGGAGCTGATCGGCAAGACCTGCATTGCCATCACCAATCTGCCTCCCAGAGCTATGATGGGCGTCGAATCCTGCGGTATGCTGCTCAGCGCCATCCACCGTGAGGGCGAGGAAGAAAAACTCCACCTGTTGATGGTCGATCCGCACATTCCCGCCGGCGCAAAACTGCACTGAGCGGCGAGCTGAGCGTAATGGGTATCATCAAAGCCTTCAACGGGGCGATGCACAGCGTTCTGGAGGAGCAGTGGCGGGAGATCTTCTGGTGTGACGCCATGAACGACGACACGATCCTGGTTCGCGGCAGGAAGCGCATCGGCTCCCACAGCGCCAACACCAGAGCTGACGACGACGTGCTGACCAACGGCTCCGTCCTCTGCGTGGCGGACGGTCAGTGCGTACTGGTGGTCAAGCAGGGGAAGATCATCGATTTCTGCCAGGAGCCGGGAGAGCACATCTTCGAGGATCCGGAACAGGGCGGTCTGAAGGGCTTCTTCAAAGAAGTGGGCCGCCGGGTCTCTTTCGGCGGCGGAGACATTCAGCCGGTGGTTTATCGGGTCTACTACCTCAACGTCAAAGAAATCAACGGCGTTTCTTTCCGGCTCCGAAGTCCGCTTCGAGTCAAGGACAGGAATACCGGCCTGGATTTCGATTCCGAATATGAGATGAGCGGCTGCTTCTCTTATCGGGTCTCCGATCCGGTCAAGCTTTATAAGACGGTTATCGGCAACGTCAGCAAGCGCTTTACGCGCCAGGAGCTCGAAGAGCATCTTCGATCGGAGCTGAGCGCAAACTTCCGTTCCGCGGCAGCAGCAATGAGCGCAGAGGGTCATCGTCCGTCGGAGCTTCCGGGGGAGCTTCCTGCTCTCTGTGAGGAGCTGGGGGAGCGGCTGAAAACCGGCTGGTGGGGAGAGCATGGCCTTGAGTTGGTCAGCATCGCGCTGAACGCGCCGCATACGGAAGACGCAGATCTCGTCCAATCTGTCCAGTATACTGCCATGCTTCGCGATCCGGAGATGGCGGCGGCTGTGTTGACGCAAGCCGCCGCAGAAGCCATGCCTGCCGCGGCCAGAGCCGCGGGAGCCCGGGCCATGCCTGTGCTTGCTGCAGAAAAGCCTGCGGATTCCAGAACGCCCTGGACCTGCGGCTGCGGGCAGGAGAACAACAGCCCCTTCTGCCGCAACTGCGGAAAGAAAAGACCGGAAAGCTGCAACTGAAAACTGAAAACGCAGCACAAAGCCCGCCGGACAACGGCGGGCTTTTGCAATCCCCGGACAACCGTGCCCGCGTCCGGATTTATCCTTCCGTGTCCGGATTTATCCTTCCGTGTCCGGATCCGGCCTTGCAATTCCGGCTTGAATATGGTATGATAAATAAAATGGGTTCTGAGGAGGTTTGAGCACCGTGAACAGAAAGCAAGTGCTGATCCTGATCGGCTCGCTGCTGATCGGCATAGGAATCTTCATGTTCTTCAAGAGTACCTATCTGGTTTCCTTTGGCTTTTATCGGCTGGGGCGCGTCTCCACCGGCGGGATCCTGATTACCCTCATCCTTGCAGACGTGATTCTGCTGGTCGCGACCCGGCACAAGGCCTGCAAGATCGCGCTGCCGATCCTGGCTGCGATGCTGATCCTCTCTGTGATCCTCGGCACAAGTCTGGTTTTCACCGGTTCGACCCTGGACCTGTTTCTCATGCTGGTTCCGGCGGCAGTCGGAGCCGGACTGCTGCTGCGAGCCTTCCTGATTAAGAAGGAATGAGCTGCCCGGCACAGTCCTCAAAGAAAGGGAGGGTGCTATGAAGGAACTGAAACGCTCCTGCATGATGGGGCGGCTGCGTGCGCTGCCTCGGGCGGTGCTTTCCGCCTTTGTCTGCTGCTTTCTGGCAGGCTATCTCGTCCATCTCTTTGCCTTTACGAACATTCTTCCCAATGCCGACGGGATCTCCCGGATCTCGGACCCGCAGCAGATGACGATCTCCGGCCGCTGGTTCCTGCACTACGCGACTGCCTGGAACGGTTTTTTGCAGGCGCCCGCGCTGATCGGCTTCCTCTCCGTGCTCTTTCTCGCCCTGGCCTCGGCCTTTACGGTTTCCCTGATCCGGGTGCGGAGCGCCTGGATCGGCGGGCTGATCGGGGTGTTGATGATCGTCTTCCCCTCCGTAGCCTTCACCTACCTGTACCTGTTCACAGCCTCGGCCTACTGCTTTGGCATCCTGCTGGCGGTGCTGGCCGTCTGGCTGACGGTCCGTTATCGCTTCGGCTTCCTTCCCGGCATCCTGCTTCTGGCTTGTTCGGTGGGGACCTACCAGGCCTATCTTGCCGTGGCCGCCTCCCTCGCGCTGCTCAGCCTGATCCTTTCCGCGCTGGAAGGCAAACAAAAGGGGATCCGGATCCTGCTCTCCGCGCTGAAAATGCTGCTTTTCCTGGTGCTCGGTCTGGTCGTCTATTATCTTGTGCTCAGACTCTTCCTCCGGGTCAAGGATCTGACCCTGCTCAGCTACAAGGGCATCGGCGTCTTCGGCAAGGACCTGACGGTGAGAGGCGTCCTGGAGCAGATCCGTGCCGCGTACGCCAAGTTCGTGCAGTATTTCTTCGTTCCCCGCAGCTTCGCGCTCTATACCACGCCTGTCACGGTCGTCGGGAACGCCCTGCTGGCTCTGGCGGGGATCCTGGCCTTCGTCCGGCTTGTGATCCGCAATCGTCTTTGGAAGCGCCCCTTTGCCTTTGTCTGCGTCATCGTTCTCTGTGCGATCCTGCCCCTGGGGCTGAATCTGACGGTACTGATGGACGAAGCAATGCCCATCATGCGCTACGCTTTGGTATTCTGCTACGTCTTTGCGCTGGCGCTGGTGGATCGGACAGCGGAAAGCAGAGCTCGGAACAAAGACAACGGGCCGCATGCCGCGGACGATGGGCTGCGGCAGACAGCGCCTCCCGCGGAGCGGGGGCCGGAACAAGAGGGGGAGACGCCTTCCTCGGAAGGCGATTTGCAGACTTCTCCCGCCGGCGGGAAGTCTCCCGCGTCGAGCGGACGAAGCTTCCTGCTCCGCCCGCTGGCCCTCTGCGCCGGGCTGCTGCTGTTCCTGGTCAGCTTCCAGACCGACAACCTGGTCTATACCATGTCCGCCACGGCGCACCGCGCCACGGAATCCTTTGCGACCCGGCTGGTGGAACGGGTGGAATCCACCCCCGGCTACGAAGACGGGATGGAGGTCGTCATCATCGGCGGCTTCCCCCGAAGCAGCTACTACAGCCAGATCGAGGCCTTCAAGGAGATCGAGGACTACAGCAATCTGTCCAGCACCGTAACGCCCCTGACCAAACAGGTCTACTACTATCTCAACGATTGGCTCAACGTCCCCTGGGCCGAGCCCTCGGAGGAGACCCTGATTGCCGTTTCCGACAGCGCAGCCTTCCGGGAAATGCCCCTCTATCCCAGCGATGGGGGGATCGTGATCAGCGACGGCCGCGTGATCGTCAAGCTCGCCAAGCGCTATACGCCGAAGAAGGATTACGAGATCGCCTATGAAAACCGGCGTTAACGCCGATCGACGCACAGATAAGGAGGAACAAATGGACATTCACGAACGCTTCATACTGCAGGACTGCCCCCGCTGCGGCGGCCCGGGCCTGCTGGAAGAGGAGAACGGCTGGTGTGTCTATGCCGTGTGCATGGACTGCGGCGCGCAAACCGCCCCGTTTGAATACCGGACGCCGGAGGAACGGGAAGAAGCCGCGTCCAAAGCCGCTATGCTTTGGAACATCGGCAAGGTCATTCGTATGGAAAGCAGCGACTGAGCTGCAGACAGAAAGGAGGTTCCCGCCATGCTCCGTTATCGATGTACGAACTGCGGCAAATACTTTAATCCCGAGAAAACCGAGATCTGCCCCGCCTGCGGCACCGCCGCGGCCCCGTCCGTTCTGACCCGGATCGAACGCAAGCAGACCGCCGCCCGTCTTCGGGCAGAGGGCATGACGCATTATGACGATCACTGTCATGAGGACGACGCCTGGAGGGGCAGCTACGGCGCCCAGGCGCACCGGGCTGCTGTCCAAAGCCATGAGGCGAATCTCCGTGCCGGGTATCGCGCCCACAGCGCCTACGACGTAACCACCACAAAAGCGCCTCCGGGCATTCGGACCAGCCGGGTCTCCGCGGTCACCAATACGCAGACAGACCGGAGCAAGCCCCAGGTTTCGCCCGCGCTGGCGCTTCTGCGCATCCTGCTCCCCCTTGGGATCATCTTCATCGCCATTCTGTTCAGCATTCTGATCAGCATTGTCGGCAGCCAGCTGCCATAGCCCGATCCCGTGACAAAAACACCCTCCCCGAACGCCTTTTTGCGTATTCGGGGAGGGTGTTTCCTATAGGGCGCTCACCGGAGCAGCAGCTTCACAAAGTCGTCGCCCCCGGCGATCCCGCTCATCTCATAGACGAAGAGCAGGGCATCGGGCTTTACTTCCGCCAGCAGGGCCCGGACCGTGCCGGGATAGTATCGCAGATCCACCAGGAGCACGGTTTCGTAATCCGCTATCAGCAGGGGAGCCAGACAGTTGGCGAAGGAGTCCTTCAGGACCAGGAGCGTTTTCCCGTTTTCGCAGCCGCCGGTCAGCTTTACGAGGCCGTGGTTGCCGCCCAGAAAGACCGTGTACTTGTCCTTCCGGGCCGCCGCAGTCTCGTCGTAGACCGGGATGCTCCGGCCGTCCGCTTCCACAGCCACGGTTTCCGGCAGGGAGAACAGCTCGATCCGGTCGGGCTTCGCCGCGGGATCCAGGGTCTTGGACCAGGTGGTGCCGAAGAAATCATCGCAGAAGAGTTCCGCGCTCCCGTTCCAGGCTCCGTAGCCCTCCGGCAGGCTTCGATAACCCCGCAGGGCGCCGGCAGCGGTCCAATGGTGATCGGTGCGGTAAAAAAGCTGTTCGGCGGGCTCCGCCCGCAGGGCGGCGCTAAGGTCCGGGACCTGAATGTCCGTCAGGACATCCCGGGCGACGGTCAGGGCCTCCCCGGCGTCGTAAACCTCCGCGCCTTCGGGCAGCAGCTCCGGCAGGGCCGCGGCGGCGGAGGGGACCAGCAGAGCCGCGGCCGGGACGTCGGCGTCCCGGGCCAGGGCGTTCAGATAGCCGAGATTGCGCCGGTATTTCTCCCAGGAAAACTCCTCGGGACGATGCTGTTCCAGATAATAGCCGTCCTTTCCCAGCCAGGCGCCGCCGATTTCCGTTTGCCCGGCGGCCTTATCCAGCACCGTGACGGCGGCCATCCAGCCGTCCCGGCCGGGAAACTGGTCTTCCAGCCAGAGCTCCAGCTCCGACTGGAGGCCGCCCGCCAGGAAGGCTTCGGCGTCAAGCTTCGGGGACTTCGCCAGATACCGGTTCTCGTTCTCGGAGAAGCTTCGCGTCGGGAGCGCCAGGACCAGCAGCAGCGGGACGGCCAGCAGCAGGGCAAAGAGCCCGGGAAGCACGAATCGTTTCATCGGACCCCCGCCAGGAAGGCGGCTTTCACCGCGGCCCGATCCTCGCACATGATCAGAGCCATGTAGCGTCCCTCTGTGACGATCTCCGCCGCGGAGGCCTGTTCCACCAGCTCCGGAGCGTAGCTCTTATAGAGGCTCACCCGGCCTTGGACGTGGGCCTTCAGAGTGGCCTCCAGGGCGGAAAGATCCGCCGGATCCTTCAGGCAGACCACGGCAAACTCGTTCGCGGTCTTTCCGTCGGAGGAATAGGCCAGGAAATAGCCCTCCACCTTCTCGTAGTCGAGCTCGGAGAGATAGGCGAACAGCGCCCCGGCGTTTTCATCGCTGCTGCTCACGGCGGTCATGTCCGGCAGACCCGGCTGGGCCTCCAGCATGGCCTTTCGCAGCTCGTACATGCTGACCATAGGGACCGCTTCCGTGCTTTCATCCTCCGGCTTTTGGACAGGTCCGGCGCAGCCCGCCAGCAGCAACAGCGCCGCCAGCAGCAGACAAAGCAGTTTCCTCATCTCTGCCCCTCCTTATCCGACGGCCCAGTCGGAGTCGTCCTCCCAGTAATCCTGTTCCTCCAGATCGCCGAAGGCCTCTTCCACAGCCTCGCCGATCTTTTCGTAAACGTCATCGGGGAGGTCCTCCGGGCTGTCCTCGCCCTGGTTGTACCAATTCAGATTGACGGACAGCAGCCAGCCGTTCTCCATCGACATCCAGGTCCAGCCCATGTACACTTCGTTGGATAATTCAGTGTTTTCGATCCGGTCCTGGATCTGATTGAGCATCATCTGGACGATGGACGCCTGCTTCTCGTCGAAGTCGCTGCCGAAGCGCAGAGAGAACATGCCGACGCGATCGTTGAGTGCGCTGCGAAGAGCGGCGGGGATCTCATACAGGTCCCCGGCTTCCTGCGAGGCGCGGAAGGCGTAGCAGTACTCGCTCTTGGTGGCGGCGGGGAAGAAGTCTTTGTTCCAGCTCTGGTTGTCGGACTGCATGGCGTCGGTCAGATTGAAATGGGCGTAGTTTCCGCTGCCTACGTCGGAATAGATGTCGGTGTGATACCAGCCCCCGTCCAACTGGACCAGATCCCAGGAGTGGTAGCGCTCCGTGTTGTGGACCACCATGCAGGGGATGTCCAGCATCTGCATAAACAGGCGGAAGGTGGTGGCGTAGCCCACGCAGACCGCGTTGTGGTATTTGAGGACCCCGTAGGGATTGTCGCAGTCGGCCTGGGTCGTGGGGATCACGGGCAGCAGGCCCTCGTCGTGAGCCAGGTGGGAGGTCATCCAGAGATAGACGGCCTGCTCCTTGTCGTAGGGCTCCATCTCCGGGGTGATGATCTCCTCCAGGATGGCGGAGGCCATATCCAGGGTCTCCTTTTGCTTGTCGTCCAAAGCCGAGCGGTCCCCGGACTTGTAGGCGTCAGAGATGGGCAGGGTAGAGCGGATCACGTAATTGTGGGAGATGCGGACGTCGTCTTCCTGGCCCGGGTCGTATTGGTCGTCGTTGGCGTGCTCCAGTTCCGTGATCTGATCCCGGACGCCGCCCAGCTCTTCCCGCAGGGCGGAGACTTCGCCCCGGAGCTCTCCGTTGTCGGCGCGAAGCCCTTCCAGGGCCGCAGAGGAGGCGAGCATCTTTTGATAGTTGAACCAGCCCAGGACGAGCTGTCCGCCCAGGGCCAGGAGCATGAGAACTGACAGGATCGCGGCGATCCATTTCGTAGCTTTTGACATGGTTTGTTCCTCCAATCCGGATCGGCACTCCGATCCGAAAACAATAGACGATCCCGCTTGCGATTTGTTCCCAAACAGAAAAATATTTTGCGTTTTGCATTTTGCGTTTTGCATTCTTCCCCGGCATGTGATAGAATAACGGAAGAAATCAAAAAGGAGGAATCCCCATGCAAACCGAAACCGCTCTGAAGAATCTGATGACCTTCCTGAAAAACAGCCCCTCCACCTTCCACGCCGTAGAGAATCTGCGGCAGGAGCTCCTGGCCGCCGGCTTCGCCGAGCTGCCCGAGAGCCGCCGCTGGACGATCGCCCCCGGCGGATCCTATTTCACGGTTCGCAACGGCTCCAGCATCCTGGCCTTCCGGGTCGGAACCGATCTTTCCGAGCCCTGCTTCACCCTCACGGCCTCCCACTCCGACTCTCCCTGCTTCAAGATCAAGGAGAACGCGGAGCTCCGGGTCCGGGATAAGTACGTCCAGCTCAACACCGAGGGCTACGGCGGCATGATCTGCTCCACCTGGCTGGACCGTCCCCTGGGCGTGGCGGGCCGGGTCCTGGTGCGGACCAAAACCGAAGCGGGGGAGCGCTATGAGACGAAGCTCATCGACTTCGACCGGGATCTGGTGCTGATTCCCAACGTGGCGATCCATATGAACCGCAAGATCAACGACGGCTTCACCTTCAACAAGCAGATCGACATGGTGCCGCTGCTGGGCTCCGGAACGCTCGAGAAGGGCGCCTTCCGCCGCATGGTGGCCGAGCAGGCGGGCGTCGCCGAGACGGAAGTCCTGGGCTCCGATCTCTATCTCTACAACCGCATGGCCCCCACGGTTTGGGGCGCGGAAAACGAATTCGTCTCCGCGGGCCGTCTGGACGACCTGGAATGCGCCTGGGCTACCCTCCAGGGCCTGCTTCAGGGCAAAAACGAGAAGAGCGTCCAGCTCTGGTGCTGCTTTGACAACGAAGAAGTCGGCTCCGGCACCAAGCAGGGCGCCGACTCCACCATGCTGGAGGACGTGCTGCGCCGGATCGCCAAGGGCCTGGGCTGGGACGACGAGGACTACCGCTGCGCCGTGGCCCGGAGCTTCATGCTCTCCTGCGACAACGCCCACGCGGTCCATCCCAACCATCCCGAGAAGACCGACGCCACCAACTGCACCTTTATGAACGAGGGCATCGTGGTCAAATCCCACGCCGGACAGAAGTACACCTCCGACGCGGTCTCCGTGGCCCTGTTCCGGGGCGTCTGTGAGAAGGCCGGCGTGCCCGTCCAGTTCTTTGCCAACCGTTCCGATGAGATGGGCGGCTCCACCCTGGGCAATATCGCCATGGCCCACGTGTCCATGAACACTGTGGATCTGGGCCTGCCCCAGCTTGCCATGCACTCCGCCTATGAGACCGCCGGCGTCAAGGATCTGGAGCACCTGATCCGCGCCTCCGCCGCCTTCTACGCCACCCACTTCACCACCGACGGCCAGGGCGCCTTCCTTGCCGAATAACGCCGTAGGGGCGGCCATTGGCCGCCCGCCCGAGGCACCGGCCTCCCAGGATTGTCATTGCGAGACCAGTGCGTACACTGGTCGTGGCAATCCGCATCTCCCGTTCTATCTTTCGCAAGACATTCCGATCCCCAGAAAGAGGAATCACTATGCTGCAAAAACGCACGAAAGCTGATTACGTTGTCTCGAAATGGTCCGGCGGCACGACGACCCAGCTCGCCATTTTCCCGCCGACCGCGAACTACGCCGACCGCGACTTCCTCTGGCGCGTCAGCTCCGCCACGGTGGATCTGGAAGAGTCGGATTTCACGCCCCTGCCGGACTACGACCGCTGGATCTCCACCCTGGAGGGCGAGATCGAGCTGACCCATAACGGCGGCGAGCCCCTGCGCCTCCGCCCCTTCGAGACCCACGCCTTTTCCGGGGCCGACGCCACCCACAGCCGGGGCCGCTGCCGGGACTTCAACCTGATGCTCCGCCGGGGCCGCGTCACCGGTACTATGGAGGTCCTGCATCTTTCCGCTGCTCAGACAAATCTGAATGTAGGGACAAGCATTGCTTGTCCGCCGTCCCCCGCCGCGGAACAGGTCTTGCTTTACTGCGTGGAAGGCAGCGCGCATGCAGAGACAAGCATCGCTTGTCCGCCGTCCTCCACCCTCGCCCCCGGCGAAGCCCTGCTCCTCTCCGCTCCCGACGATCTGACCCTCACCGGCCCCGCCGTTCTGATGCTCTGCCGGATCAGAATTTCGGAGCAGGATCCGGAACAATTCCGATCCTCCGGCGTCTAACCAGCCGCAACGGACCATCGTCCGAAAACCATACATACGAGGTAATAACGATGAAAAAGCTTCTCTGTCTTGTCCTCGCGGCCCTGATGCTCCTTACTCTGGTCGCCTGCGCTGAAATCAAGGATCCAACTGACACGCAAAAGATCCCCGATACAAACGCCGTGCCCGACACGACCAAAGCGCCCGATACCACGGCCGCTCCCGCCCCGGCGGAGGCTCCCACCCCCGCGGAGATCGAAGCCGCCATCGCCGCCGCCCTGGGCGAAGGCTATCTGGCCACCGAAACCGTCCCCCAGGACGAGATCTTCACCAGCGCCATCGGCTGGCTCGACCAGACCAAGGTCAAGAGCTGCATTGCCAAACAGGCTCTGGTCTCCGCCCTCAACATGGACCAGATCGCCATCGCCGAATGCGAAGACGGCTACGCCGACGAGGCTGTGGAGCTGTTCAACCAGAGCTTCGCCCAGACCGTGAGCTACGTCCGGCAGTACCCCTTCGGCGTCGCCAAGGTGGAGAACGCCCGGATCTACAAGGTCGGCAATACCGTCATGCTGATCATCGCCGGCGCGGCTCCCGCCGAGGACGCCGACGCCGAGGCCGAGGCCAAGCTGGCCGCTGACGAATACGCCAAGATCGACGCCGCCCTGGCGGAGCTCTTTGGCTTCGTGCCCGAGAACCTGGCCGTCATCCCCGAGGACAACGGCGGCAGCGGCGGACTGCTCGGCGGCTAAGACATGGTTTTTTCCAGTCTGACCTTTCTGTTCCTGTTCCTGCCCGCGGTGCTGCTGGTCTACTACGTCCTGCCGCCGCGGGCCCGGAACACCGTGCTCTTCCTCTTCAGCCTGATCTTCTACGCCTGGGGAGAGCCCATCTACGTGGTCCTCATGCTCTGGTCCACGGTCCTGGACTACTGCTGCGGCCTGCTGACGGAGAAGTACCGGGGTACAAACAAAAAGAAGCTGGGTCTGATTATTTCCCTGATCGGAAATCTCGGCCTGCTCTGCTTCTTTAAGTACACGGATTTCTTTCTGGGCAGCTTCAACAGCCTCTTCGGGACCTCCATCGGCAAGCTGGGTCTGCCCCTCCCCATCGGCATTTCCTTCTACACCTTCCAGACCATGAGCTATACCATCGACGTCTACCGGGGCGAGGCCAAGGCCCAGCGGAACATCCTCTCCTTCGGGGCCTACGTGTCCCTGTTTCCCCAGCTCATTGCCGGTCCCATCGTCCGCTACCGGGACGTGGCCGAGCAGCTGGACTGCCGGGACTATACCGCAGACCGCTTCGGCGACGGCGTCAAGCGCTTCGTCACCGGCCTGGGGAAGAAGGTTCTCCTGGCAAACAACATCGGCCTGCTCTGGTCCACGGTCTCTCAGACCGATCCGGCCCGGCTCTCCACCCTGGGCGCCTGGGTGGGGATCATCGCCTTTGCCTTCCAGATCTATTTCGACTTCTCCGGCTATTCCGATATGGCCATCGGTCTGGGTAAGATGCTGGGCTTCGAGTTCCGGGAGAATTTCGACTATCCCTATATTTCCGGCAGCGTCACCGAGTTCTGGCGGCGCTGGCACATGAGCCTGGGAAGCTGGTTCCGGGACTATGTTTATATCCCCCTGGGCGGCAACCGGAAGGGCCTGCCGGTGCAGCTTCGGAATATTGCCGTGGTCTGGCTCCTGACGGGCCTCTGGCATGGGGCAAGCTGGAACTTCGTGCTCTGGGGGGTCTATTACGGCCTCCTGCTGGTGATCGAAAAGCTCTTCCTGCTGCGCTGGATCAAAAAAGCCCCGGCCATCGGCCGGATCTACACCTTGTTCGCGGTCCTGCTGGGCTGGGTCCTCTTCGCCTTTGACGATCTCGGCGCGGGTTTGAGCTTCCTGCGGGTCCTCTTCGGCGGGGGCGCAGGCTTTGTCAGCCAGACAGCCCTCTATCAGCTCCGCTCCTACGCCGTCCTGCTGGTCCTCTGCGCCGTGGGCTCCACGCCCCTGCTTAAACGGCTCTATGAGCGGCTGCGTTCCACCGGAAAGGAAGGGCTTGTGCTCACGGCGGACGCGCTGCGGGTCGTGACCCTCTTCGGCCTGTCCCTGGCCTATCTGATCAGCGGCTCCTACAATCCCTTCCTCTACTTCCGCTTTTAGGTGGCAGACATGAAGAAAAAACTGGTGCTGCCGATTCTCTTCTGCCTGCTGCTGGCCGCCGGGACCCTCCTTGGGCTGATCCTGCCGGACCGCCGTTGGTCCGACCACGAGCGCCGGAGCTTGAAGCAGGCCCCCGCCTTCACCGGAAAGAGCTTCTTTTCCGGCAAATACGGGCAGGAGCTGGAGACCTATCTGGCCGACCAGTTTCCGCGCCGGGACGGCTGGGTCTCCGCGAAAACGGTTGCGGAACGGATGTCCGGCAAGCCTGAGAGCGGCGGCGTCAGCTTTGCCGCCGACGGCTGGCTGATCGAGCGCCATCCGACCCTCGATGAAGCGCAGCTTTCCAAAAACCTTGCCGCGCTGAAGTCCTTATCCGACAGGCTGGGGGAGAACGGCATCCATCTGACCCTGATGCCCGTCCCCACGGCTTCCTGCATCCTCTGGGAGAAGCTTCCGGCTCTGACGCCGGAGGCGGACCAGGGCTTGGTCATTTCCGCGGCGGAGGAAGCGGGCCTTTCCGTGTGCAGCGTCGCTTCGGCGCTGGAAGACCACAGATGGGAGTACATCTATTACCGGACCGACCACCACTGGACCAGCCTCGGCGCGTATTACGCCTACGCCGCCTGGCGGGAGGCTGCCGGAAAGACGCCCGCGCCCATGGAGGTCTGGGCCCGGGAGACCCTGACGGAGCGCTTCTACGGCACCACCTGGGCGAAGGTCAACGACCCCTTTGCCTTGCCGGATACCATCGAAGCCTGGTATCAGCGGGAATCCCGGCCCGTGAGCTACAACGGCGGCAACTCGGAGGCGGACTCGATCTACGAGTGCAAATTTCTGGATACAGCCGATCCCTACGGGGTCTTCTTCAACTCCAACCAAGCCGACGCCGTGGCCCGGGGAGCGGGGGAGGGGCGACTGCTGATCCTCAAGGACTCCTACGCCAACTGCTTCGCCCAGTTTTGCCTGGACGACTACGAGGAGACCCACCTGATCGACCTCCGCTTCTTCCGGGGCTCTGTTTCGGCCTATGCTGCGCAGCACGGTATCACCGAGGTTCTTGTGCTCTATAATATCCCGAATTTCTGTGAGGACTCCATGCTCGCTCACGTTCGATGAACTCCCAGCGGCGGCGCGCAGCAAGCGCCCCGCGAAAAGCGAAAAAGCGCTGCAAACGCGGCGCTTTTTTGCTTTTCCTCTTCCATTTCCGGAAATCTGTGATATAATAAAATCAGAATATTACAGAAAGGAAGCGAGCGCAAAATGACGCATGAACAGATGCAGCGGATTTTTGACGACACCAACTTTGTCCACCGCAGCGGCACGCCGGAGGAGCTGCAGGTGGCCGAATACCTGAAAGCCCAATGCGAGGCTCTGGGGATCCCGGCCCGGATCGAGGCCTTCCCCGTGGCCATGGGCGAGATCGAGGAGGCCCGCGTCCTCGCCGATGGCAGAGAGATCCCCTGCAAGGGCTTTTTCTGCTGCGGCAGCGGGACCGTGGAGGGAGAGCTGTATTACATGCCCGCCACCGATCCGGTCTCCATCGCCGGCGCGAAGGATAAGATCGTCCTGCTGGACACCGGCGGCGTCGGCTTCTTCGCCTATCAGGATCTGATGAAGGCCGGGGCCAAGGGCATCCTGTTCCAATACGGCAACGTCAACTTCCCCAACCGGGATATCGACGAGCGGGATCTCCGGGCCGCCGTGGTGGGGGAGGAGCGGAAGGTCCTCTGCGCCACCATCCACACCGCCGACGCCGTGGAGCTGCTCCGGCATGAGACGAAGCGGATCTCCATCACGATCAAACAGCGGGAATGGGAGGGCGAGTCCCATAACGTGGTCGCGGAGCTCCCCGGCAAGCGGGACGAGTGGATTGCCCTGACCGCCCACTACGACACCACGGCCCTGTCCCACGGCTCCTACGACAACATGTCCGGCTGCGTGGGCATCCTGGGGGTCCTGGACGCGCTGAAAACCGAAAAGCTGAACTACGGCCTGCGGCTGATCTTCTGCGGCAGCGAGGAGCGGGGCCTGCTGGGCTCCAAGGCCTGGGTACGGGACCACGAGGCGGAGCTTCCGAAGCTCGCCCTCAATATCAACCTGGATATGATCGGCACCTGGCTGGGCAAGTTTATCTCCAAGGTCACCGCCGAGGAAAAGCTGGCAAACTACCTGGGCTATATGGGCGCGGAGCTGGGCTTCCCCGTGGAGGCGAAGACCGGCGTCTATTCCAGCGACTCCACCCCCTTTGCCGACAAGGGCGTTCCCGCCCTGAGCTTCGCCCGGATCGCCGGCCCCAACGCCGCCCCCATCCACTGCCGCTACGATCTCCCCGAGCTCCTGTCCATGGCCCAGATGGAGAAGGACATCGCCTTCATCGCGGCCTTCACGAAACGGATGGCGAACGCCGCGGTCTGCCCCGTCAGCCGCGAGATCCCCGAGAAAGTCAAAACCGAACTGGACGAGTACCTGTTCCGCAAGCGCCGCTCGTAGGGGCGGTCATTGACCGCCCGCTCCCCCGGCCCGTCCCCCAGCCTGCAGCGCGGGCAATCTGCCCGCCTGTAGGGACGGCACTCTGTTGTCCGCTCCCCCGGCCATTTCCATTTTGCATCTTGCATTTTGCATTTTGCATTCCCGACAGGAGATAAACCATGCAATACAAGAAATTAGGCAATTCCGATCTGAACGTTTCCGTGGTCGCCCTGGGCACCTGGGGCCTGGGAGGCGGCAGCGTGTGGTCCGACAGGGACTCCACCGCCGCAGAAGCCGCCCGGCTGCTGGATGCCTGCAAGGATCACGGCATCAACTACATCGACACGGCCCCGGTCTACGGCACAGGCGCCAGCGAGGAGCTTTTGGGGGCCGCCCTGGCGGGACGCCGCCACGACTTTGTCCTTCAGACCAAGTGCTCCCTGAACTGGAGAGGGGAGGGCGGCAACTTCCACTACTCCCGGGACGGCTACACCGTCAACAATGACACCCGACCCGAGGCCATCCGCCGGGACGTGGAGGACTCTCTGCGCCGGATGAAGACCGATTACCTGGACTCCCTCATCGTCCACTACGTCTGCAAATCCTTCCCCGTGGCCGACACGGTGGGCGTCCTGGAGGATCTGATCCGGGAGGGAAAAATCCGGGCTTACGGCCTGTCCAACTCCCAGCCTGCGGATCTGGAGGAATACCAGAACGCTCCGCAGAAGCGGCAGGGCGTCAGCGTGGTCCAGGAATTTTTCAGCATTCTCTCGCCCTTCCACGGCCGGGACTACTTCCCCTTCTGCGAGAAGTACAACACCAGCTTCCAGACCTACGGCGTCCTGGAGGAGGGCTTCCTGACGGGCCCCGCCTTCCTGGAAAAGCGCTTCGCCAAGACCGACATCCGCGCCCGGATCCCCTGGGTGGAGGAAAAGTATCACGACGGACTGCGCAAGGCCTTCGCCGCCTGGACGCCCCTCTGCGAGGCCCGCGGCTGCAGCTTCGCCCAGCTCGTGGAGGCCTGGGCGCTGGCGCAGTTCCCCAACATGAGCCTCCTGGTGGGAATGCGAAAGTCCGCCAACGTGGCGGATACCGTCCGCTGCCTGGACCTCCGTCTGTCTCCCCGGGAGCTTGAAATGATGGAAGAAAGCGTACGGGGGATCCAGGTCGCCGTCCTGGATAAGTGATCCCCAAAGCGCGGAGGCGTTCCGAGAGCGCCGGAACCAGAAAAAACCCGCCCGTTCGGCGGGAGATGGGAGAGCAGCCATGAATATCTATGCCGCTGCTTCGTTGTTTGCCATTCTGATCCTCATGTATTGGATCATCACCGAGGTCTTCACGGTGCTGTTCCGGTTGATCGGTCTGCCGGAGGAAAAGGCCCGTTTCCAGGTGGTTTCTTTGCTGACCGGAACGGGCTTCACCACGCGGGAGAGCGAGATGATGCTTTCCGCCCGACCCAGACGCCGTCTGGCGCGGATCACCATGCTCTTCGGCTACGTGTTCAATATCACCATCGTCTCCGCTTTCATCAACATCTTCGTTTCTGTGGGCGAAACCCAGCTCGGGCACTTCGTTTTGAGTATGCTGATCCCGATCTTTGCGATCACGGCGGTGTTCCTGCTGGTCCGCCATCACCGGGTACGGCTCTGGCTGGACCGCTTGATCGAGCGGGTCGCGGATCGCTACGGCAGCGGGAAGAGCACTAACAGCGTGTCTGTCATCGACCAGATGGCAAAGCAGACCATCGCCAGAGTCACCCTGTACATGGTTCCGGAGGAGCTGGAGGGGAAGACCCTGGCGCAGAACGATCTTAGCTCCAAACATAACGTGATCGTGCTGATGATCGAGCGGGAAAACGGTGTGAACGAAAAGCCTACGTCCCAATCCGTCTTCCAGAAGGGCGACCGCGCCACGGTCTTTGGCACCTATCGGGAGATCTGTGCCGTCTTCAAGGCGAAGGAACGGTTTACGGAGCTGTAGAGCTTTTCAAACAGACGGAACGCACGGAGAAAGAAGGAATACATATGACTGCGTCCGATCGTACGAAGCAGCGGCTGGCCGATACGTTGAAAGCCATGACTGTGAGCGTACCGCTCAGCCGGATCCGGGTCGGAGAGCTTTGCACCCTGTGCCGGGTGGATCGCAGGACCTTCTACTATCATTTTCGGGACGTGTACGATCTCACAGCCTGGATCTTTGACCAGACCGTGGACGACTGCATCCCTCTGCTGAAGGACGGTCCGGGCGAACGGGGCTTGTTGGTGGCGCTGCGGCGGATCCGGGCGGATGAAGTCTTCTACAGCCGGGCGCTGGCGGAGGATTCGCAAAACGCCCTTGGCCGCCATTTTCTCAAGCATTCGGTGGATCTGCTTACAGACGCCCTGCAAAAAGTCACGGGACACGAGAAGCTCAGCGAAGAGGAGCGATTCGCCATCGGCTACCACTGCTTCGGCGCCCTCGGCATGATCCGCCGCTGGCTCTTCTACGATCGACAGCGAAGTCCGGAGGAAATGGCGGAGCTTCTGATGGGCTGTACGCCGCAGCTTCTGCGCTGTATTTTTGAACCGGACGAAGGAAAAGGAGAAGCAACGTGAGCGATGAAGAACTGAAATGGTCCGTGGGAGAGACGCGGCGCTTGCTGCACACCCCGGTCTTCGACGTGTTTGAACAGGACGAGCAGGCAGCCGCGGGCCAGGCCGGGACCTACGTGGCGATGCGTGCTCCGGACTGGGTCATGGTGATCCCGGTGCTGGGAGATCAATTTGTGCTGGTCCGCCAGTGGCGCCACGCCGCCCGGCGGCTCACCACGGAATTTCCCGGCGGCGTTCGGGACGGGGAGGAGGACCCCGCCGACACCGCGGCCCGGGAGCTCCTGGAGGAGACGGGCTTCCGGGCCGGGAAGCTGACCAAGCTGGGCGCCTGCAGTCCCAATCCGGCCCTCTTTTCCAACACCTTCCACTGCTATCTGGCAGAGGATCTGATACCCACCGGCAAGCAGCATCTCGACGATGACGAACTGCTGTCCTATGAGCTGCGCCCCGTCTCCGAAGTCGTCTCCGCCTTCGGCAGCCCGGAGTTCAGTCACGCCCTCATGGGTACGGCCCTGGTGTTCTATTTACGGGCGCGCTGACAGATAACAAGAAACGAGCGGACCGAAACGGTCCGCTCGTTTCTTGTTGCGTGTCAGAGAAGGGAGCAGTACAGCTCCATGTATTTCTGTGCCGGGATCTTCCAGGAGAAATCGGCTTCCATATCGGCCTTCATCAGCCGCTGCCAGGCGGCGCGATCGCCCCTGTAGTCTGCCAGAGCCCGGTCGATGGCCCCCAGGAAGTCGTCGCCGTTGTAGCTCTGGAAGGTGTAGCCCCGACCCTCTCCCGTAGTGGGATCGTAGGGGAGAACCGTGTCCTTCAGGCCGCCGATGGCGTTGACCACGGGAATTGTGCCGTAGTGCATGGCGATCAACTGACTCAAGCCGCAGGGCTCCGACTTGGAGGGCATCAGGTAGATGTCCGCGCCGCCGTAGACCTTGGAGGCCAGGGCAGAGTCGAATTTCAGATTCATGGAGAATTTCTGGGGGAACTCGCTGGCCACAGATTGCAGCGCATGCTCATACTTTGCTTCGCCGGTGCCCACGATGACCAGCTGGAGGTCCCGCTCCAGAAGCCGCCGGATGATATAGCAGAGGATGTCGATGCCCTTGTGGGAGGCCAGCCGGGTCACCATGGCCAGCAGCGGGGCGTCGGACTGGGCCAGCCCCAGTTCCCATTGCAGTGCCTGCTTGCAGGTCTGCTTTCCGTTCAGATCGTCGGCGGAGTAGTTTCGGACGAGGGCCTTGTCCCGTGCGGGGTCGTAGGTCTCCACGTCGATGCCGTTGGTGATGCCGCGAAGCTTATCGCCCCGGGAGGCCAGCACGCCGGACAGGCCGTGGGCAAAGTAGGGATACCGCAGTTCCTTGGCGTAGGTTTCGGAAACGGTCGTCACGAGATCGGCCTTGACGACGGCGGCCTTCATGAAGTTGATGCAGCCGTCATGGGTGCAAACTCCGCGCCAGAGGTCGTCCAGCCCCAGGACCTCGTTGAAGAATTCGGGGCCGGCTTTTCCCTGGTATTCCACGTTGTGAATAGTGAAGACGGTCCTGGCCTCGGGCAGACGGTCCCGGTACTCCGCTTCGAGATAGATGGGGACCAGAGCGCTCTGCCAGTCGTGGCAGTGGATGATCTCCGGCCGCTGACCAATCCGGCACATAGAGGCCAGGGTGGCTTTGGCAAAGAAGGCGAAGCGCTCGCCGTCGTCGTAGAAGCCGTAGAGCCCGTCGCGGCAGAAATAGTATTCATTGTCCAGGAAATAGACCTGGAGATTCTTGTTCCCGTTTTTCCAGCGGAACAGACCGACGTATTGCTGCCGCCAGGTCAGATTGACGGTAAAGGAGGAGACCAGCTCCGTTTCCACCTTGGGATCGTACTTGATCTTTTTATAATATGGGAGATAGAGCGCGACTTCGTTGCCCTTGATCCTGGCCAGTTCGGCGGGCAGGGCCTGCAGTACATCTCCCAGGCCGCCCGTCTTGATGAAGGGGGCGGCCTCAGAGGCGACCATTGCGATTTTCATACCACGTCACCCCGGTTGAGGATCACGGGATGCTCCATCGTGCCGATGAGCTTGACGCCGGCGTTGATCTTCACGTCCTTGTCCAGGATGCAGTATTCAAGCTGGGCGCCGATGCCGATCTCGGAGTTTGCCATGATCACGCAGTTTTTGACGTTGGCGCCCGTGGAGAGCTTGACGCCCCGGAAGAACACGGAGTTGAAAGCGGAGCCCAGCAGCACGCAGCCGTCGGCCACGATGCAGTCGTCGATCTCGGAGTTCTCACCGTAGTAGGCGGGGACCTGATCCCGGACCTTGGTGTAGATGGTCAGGCCGTCCCGGTAGAGGCTGTGACGGACTTCCTTGTCGATGATGGCCAGATTGTTGCGGAAATACTCTTCGGTGGACTCATTGAAGAGCGCTACGTTGTCAAACTTGTAAGCGCCTACGGAGAGCAGACCGTCAGCCCAATCTTGGAGGATGAACTCGCGTTCAAAGCGATAGCGGTTGCGGCTGACGCACTCGGCGGCGGACTTGATCAGCAGATCCTTGCGCATGATAAACATACCCATGGAAGCCAGATAGTCCTCGGGGGCGGCGTAATCCACGGCCATATCGGTGATCTCGTTCTCTTCGTCCAGACGGACGGCGAGATCGAGCTGTTTTTTCCCGTTGGCGATCCCATCCTTGACCACCACGGTCACGTCCTTGCCGGAGGCGATGTGGGCGTCCATGACCTTGTTCAGATCGATGGCGCAGACCACGGCGGCGTCGGCCAGCAGGACGTATTCCTCTTTGCCGTTGGAAAGATAGTCGTCACTGGCTGCGGCGATGGCTTCCAGCTTGCCGCGGAAGGTTTCGCTGACGCCCATGGAATAGGGCGTGATGAACTCCAGCCCGTTCATCTCCAGCTCCAGATCCCACTCCTCGCCGGAGCCGATATGATTCATCAGGCTTTGGAAGTTATACTGGGTGACGATGCCGATGTGGCGGATACCGGCGTTGGACATGTTGGAGAGGGTGAAGTCGATCTGGCGGTAACGCCCGCCGAAGGGGAGGGAGGCCTGGGTGCGCTTGTTGGTGAGCTGCCCCAGAGAGCTGTCATAAATGTTCGCGAATACGAGACCCATTACGTTTTTCATGGTTTCTTACCTCCTGCCTCAAATGACGTCGCCGGGCTTGACGACCTGGTTGACCTCGATAACATGCTCCTTGCCGATGACGGCGATCTGGCGCTTTTCACCTTCCCGGAAGCTGCCGCCGATGACGGCGCCGCTGTGGACGACGCAGCCCTCGCCGATGATGGCGTTGCGAATGATGACGCCCTCCTCGATCACGGTGTTGGGCATGATGACGGAATCCTCGATCACGACATTCTTCCGAATGCGGCAGCCGGTGGATACCACGCTGTGCTTGACGGTACCGTAGATCTCACAGCCCTCCGCAATCAGGCAGTTGACGTTCTTGGAGCCCGTGTCGATATAGGAGGAGGGCAGGGCATAGTTACGGGCGAAGATGGGCGCGCTGCCGTCGCCGTAGAGGTTGAACTCCGGATCGGTGCCCAGCAGCTCCATGTTGGCCTCCCAGAGGGAGCTGATTGTGCCAACGTCCTTCCAGTAGCCCTCAAAATCGTAGGCGAACAGCTTGTGTCCGTCGTTGAGAATGGCGGGAATGATATTCTTGCCGAAGTCGTTTTCGGAGTTGGGATTCTCCTCGTCTTCCGTCAGGTATTTCTTGAGGATGCTCCATTTGAAGACGTAGATGCCCATGGAGGCGTTGTTGGACTTGGGCTGCTTGGGCTTCTCCTCGAACTCGTAGATAGAGCCGTCGGGGTTGGTGTTCATAATACCGAAACGGGAGGCCTCCTCCATGGGAACCTTGCGGACGGCGATGGTGATGTCGGCGTCGTGCTCTTCGTGGTATTTGATCATCTTGGCGTAATCCATGCGGTAGATGTGGTCGCCGGAGAGGATCAGTACGTTGTCGGGATCGTAACGCTCAATGAACTTGATGTTCTGATAGATGGCGTTGGCCGTGCCCTTGTACCACTCGGATTTCTTGGAGCCCGCGTAGGGCGGCAGCACCTGGACGCCGCCGTGGGAGCGGTTGAGGCCCCAGGGCTGTCCGTTGCCGATATACTCGTTGAGCTCCAGGGGCTGATACTGGGTTAAAATGCCTACGGTATCGATGCCGGAATTGACGCAGTTGGAAAGAGGGAAGTCGATGATGCGGTATTTCCCCCCGAAGGGGACGGCAGGTTTTGCGGTATTCTCTGTCAAGACGTAGAGGCGGGTGCCCTGGCCACCGGCCAGCAGCATGGCGACGCAGCGCTTTTTCTGGAAGTTCATGGTGTGGGGTCTCCTTTTATTGTGAATTTTTTAATAACGTCAGAGGGTACATGGATTGTTTTGGCCGAATTGCGTCGGAGTCATTTCGCCGCCGATACCCTGCGCTGCAGCCCGAAGGATGGGCTTGCAGGGGTTCTGCCCGCAGCTGCGAAGAAGCTGATCTTTCCAAAACTCAGTTTTCCTCGGGGACCGGATCGACAGCTTTGTAGTACAGAACGGACAGGGGCGGCAGAGTGAATTCGGCGGAATACTGCAGCTCGCCCCAGGGGCTTTCCTCAGCGATCACATGGGGCAGCTCTGTACCCCAGCCGCCGTATTTCTTATCGTCGGAGTTGAGGGCGATCTCCCAGGCGCCGGGCTTGGAAAGGCCCAGGCGATAATGCTCACGCCGCACCGGGCAGAAGTTGCAGATGCCCACGATCTCGCGGCCTTCGTCGTCGATCCGGCGGAAGGCGATGA
This sequence comes from uncultured Clostridia bacterium, assembly GCA_947164825.1. GTDB lineage: Bacteria > Bacillota > Clostridia > Oscillospirales > Oscillospiraceae > JAFRPC01. The sequence goes on along the minus strand of CAMUYE010000003.1, from coordinate 6,562 downwards.
TGGAATTGTCCCGGTCGTCGCAGGAGATCCAGTGGAAGCCCTCCCAGTTCTGGTCGTTCTCCCAGAAGGCCGGGGTGTCGAGATACAGGTGATTGAGATCGCGGACGAAGCTCCGCATCTGGCGGTGGCTCTCGTAGTCCAGCAGCAGCCAGTCCAGCCCCTGGTTCTCGTTCCACTCGGCAAACTGGGCGAATTCGTTGCCCATGAAGTTCAGCTTCTTGCCGGGATGTCCCATCTGCCAGCCGAAGAAGGCCCGCAGATTGGCGAATTTGTCCACGTAATAGCCGGGCATCTTCTGGATCAGAGAGCACTTGCCGTGCACCACTTCGTCGTGGCTCAGGGGCAGGATGTAGTTCTCCGAGAAGGCGTAGGTCATGGAGAAGGTGAGATTGTCGTGGGAATATTTGCGGTAGATGGGATCCTGGCTCATGTAACGCAGGTTGTCGTTCATCCAGCCCATGTTCCATTTAAAGAGGAAGCCAAGGCCGCCGTCGGAGGTGGGACGGGTGATGAGGGGGAAGGCCGTGCTCTCCTCAGCCACCATGATGGGCTGCTTGCGGACGGAGAATGCCGCCTCGTTGAGCTTGCGCAGGAAGGCAATGGCCTCTAAGTTCTCCCGGCCGCCGAACTTGTTGGGACGGTAATTGGGCCGGTTGTAGTCGAGATACAGCATGGAGGCCACGGCGTCTACCCGAATGCCGTCCACATGGTACTGCTCCAGCCAGAAAACCGCGCTGGAGACCAGGAAGGAGCAGACCTCCGGCTTGCCGTAGTCGTAGATGCGAGTGGTCCAGTCGGGATGCTCGTTCATCATGGGGTCGCTCAGCTCATAGCAGCAGGTGCCGTCGAACTCAAACAGGCCGCTGGGATCCTTGGGGAAGTGGGCGGGGACCCAGTCCAGGATGACGCCGATGCCCGCCTGGTGGAGCTTGTCGATGAGCTCCATCAGCAGATAGGGCTCGCCGTAGCGGGAGGTGGGGGCGAAGTAGCCGGTGACCTGGTAGCCCCAGGAGGGATCGTAGGGGTATTCGGTGATGGGCATGAGCTCCACGTGCGTGTAGCCCATCTCCTTGACGTAGGGGATCAGCTGATCGGCCAGCTCGGAGTAGCCGTAGGGCACGTTGCCCTCCTTGCGCCGCCAGGAGCCCAGGTGCATCTCGTAGATGTTCAGGGGCCGCTTGAGGATGTTCTGCTGCTCCTGCTCCTGAAGCCAGGCCTCGTCGTGCCAGACGTGCTTGCTCAGGTCGCAGACCACGGAGCAGTTGTCCGGCCGGTAGGTGGTGCGGAAGCCGTAGGGGTCGGTTTTGTCGATCTCCCGGCCGTCGGCGCCCACGACGAAGTACTTGTAGGAGCAGCCAACCCGTGCCCATTTGGACCAGGCCTCCCAGACTCCGTGGGAGATCTTCGACATGGGCAGATCGCCCTTGTTCCAGAAGTTGAAGTCGCCGATGACGCTGATGTAGCGGGCGTTGGGGGCCCAGACCCGGAACACCCAGCCGTCGACGCCGTCTCTGGTCTCTTGGTGACAGCCCAGCAGCTCAAAAGCCCGGATACTGTCGCCCCGGTGGAAGGCTTCCACCATTCTCTGTACGCGTTCGTCCATTCTCTCTATACCTCCTTTTGGGCGGACTGGAAGCGTCCGACCCCTGTATAAAAGAGTATAAGTATCCATTTCTATTATACTGAAATTTGCTTGAGAATGCAACGGTTTCATTTTGATTTTTTACACAAAACCTTTGCCTGAGATTTGTGCGTTCTGCCGAGTTCCGAAAAGCGGTTGAGTTTTATCGTACGATATGTTATGATAATCAAAGAAATTTATCACAAAGGAGAATCACCATGAACGATCCCAAACGCTATACCGACTATGCCGTGGAGCAGGCCGCGGCTCTGCTCGCCATCGACAGCCCCACGGGCTACACCGCCGACGCCGAGGCCCATCTGCTGAAGACCTTCCGCGAGATGGGCTATGAACCCATCCACACCGTCAAGGGCGGCGTCCTGGTGGATCTGGGCGGCGCGGACGCCGAAAACGGCCTGCTCCTGGAAGCCCATTGCGACACCCTCGGCGCCATGGTTGCCGAAATCAAAGGCTCCGGCCGTCTCCGCGTCGTGCCTCTGGGCGGCCTTCCCGCTGTGATGATCAGTACCGAGACCTGCCACGTTGTCACCAAATTCAACGGCGTCTACGAGGGCACCTTCCAGCTCTGCAACGCCTCCACCCACGTCAACGGCGAGCTGCGCAAGACAGTCCCCGACTATGACAACTGCGAAGTGGTGCTCGACGAGCTGGTCTCCTCCGCCGACGACGCCAAAGCCCTTGGCATCGGCGTAGGCGACGTGGTCTGCTTCAATCCCCGGACCACCGTGACCGGGAAGGGCTACATCAAGAGCCGCTTCCTGGACGACAAGCTCTCCGCGGGCATTCTCATCGGCCTGGCGAAGTATCTGAAGGAAGAGGGAATCACCCCGGCCCGCCGGGTCTGGCTCCACTTTACCGTTTACGAGGAGGTGGGTCACGGCGGCGCGGGCTCCGTCCCCGCGGGCGTTACCGAGGCCATCTCCGTGGATATGGGCTGCGTGGGCGACGGCCTCCAGTGCACGGAACGCCAGGTTTCCATCTGCGCCAAGGACAGCGGCGGCCCCTACAGCTACGAGATCGTCAAAAAGCTCATTGCCGCGGCCAAGGCGGAGGAGGCGGACTATGCTGTGGACGTCTATCCCCACTACGGCTCAGACGTGGAGGCCACCCTCGGCGCGGGCTGGGATCTGCGTCACGGCCTCATCGGCCCCGGCGTCTACGCCTCCCACGGCTATGAGCGCAGCCACAAGGACGGGGTCGAAAACACGCTCAAGGTGCTGGTGGGCTACGTCCATCCATAATGTAGCGCGGGCTATTAGCCCGCAAAACCACATTCGTCTATAGAAGGAGTTATTATGGAACCGATCAAACAAACTGATTTATTTCAATACAAGTTTTTATCCGGCATTCGCTTTTCCCCGGACGGAACGAGAGCCGCTTTTGTCGTGGCCAACTCCAACGAAGAAGAAAACTGCTACGAAAGAAGACTGTGGCTTTACGAAAACGGAACCCTCCGCCAGCTCACGGACCTCGGCAAGGAGGGCGCCTTCCTCTGGCTGGACGAGCGCCGTCTGATCTTCCCGGCAGTCCGCTCTGCCAGGGAGAAAAAGCGCGCCGAGGCCAAGGAGCCCTTCACCGCCTATTACGTCCTGGACGTCTGCGGCGGCGAAGCCCTGCCCTATATGACCCTGCCCTTTGCCGCCGGCTCCATCCGGCTGCTGGAGGAGGGCAAATTCCTGGTCACCGCCACAGTGGACAAGGCCAAGCCCCTGCTCTACGCCGCCTCCGAGGAGGAGAAACAGGAATACGCGAAGCAGAAGAAGGAGGATGCGGACTACGAGGTCTTCACCGAGCTGCCCTTCTGGTTCAACGGACAGGGCGTCACCAACGGCAGCCGTACCCTGGCCTACCTGGTGGAGCGGGAGCCTCTGAAGATCACGCCGCTGATGCAGGCCCCCGAGGATCTGATCTGCCAGACCGTCTTCGAGGATCAGATCCTCCTGGCCTACGTGCCCTGGCAGGCCAAGTATCCCTTGGCAGGCTTCTGCCTCCGGTCCGTCAACTGGAAGACCGGCGAGTCCCGGGAGGTTCTGGATCACTGGACGCTTTCGCCCCACGCCATGGAGACAGTGGGGGATAAAGTCCTGCTGATGGGAACAGAGGGGCAGCGCCACGGCCTCAACGAAAACGCCTGGGTCTACGAGCTGGACCCGAAGGCTGGGAAGCTGGAGGTGCTGCGGGAGGAGGAGTACAACATGTACAACTCCGTGGGCTCCGACTGCCGTCTGGGCGGCGGCCGCCAGGCCGTGGGGACGCCGGAGGGCCTCTACCACCTGACCACCCGGGAGGGGAACGCCGTCCTGCACCTTTTGAAGCCCGACGGGGAGGACCTGCCCGTCTTCACCGGCGAAGGGGCCATGGACTGCTTCGACGTGGCGAAGGGGAAGCTGCTCTGCGTGGGCCTCTACGATATGCGCCTGCAGGAGCTCTACGAGATGGAGCTGGGCGGCGACAGGCTGACCCGCGTTTCCCGCTTCAACGACGCTGCCCTGGAGGGCCGTTACGTGGCTGTTCCCGAGCCTGTCACGGTCCAGAGCCGGGGCTGGGAGATCGGCGGCTGGGTGCTGAAGCCCAAAGACTACGATCCCGCCAAGAAATATCCTGCGATCCTGGACGTCCACGGCGGCCCTAAGACGGTCTACGGCCCGGTCTTTTATCACGAAATGCAGCTCTGGGCCTCCATGGGCTATTTCGTCTTCTTCTGTAACCCCATGGGCAGCGACGGCCGGGACAACAAATTCATGGACATCCGGGGCCATTACGGCGACACGGATTATCAGAATCTTATGGACTTTACCGACGCGGTGCTGGAGCGTTACCCGCAGATCGACCCCAAGCGGCTCTGCGAGACCGGCGGCAGCTACGGCGGCTTCATGACCAACTGGATCATCGGCCATACGGACCGCTTCTGCTGCGCCGCCTCCCAGCGCTCCATCGCCAACTGGCTGGGCTTCTACGGCATGTCTGACATCGGCTTCTATTTCGCCGCCGACCAGACTGACGGGGATCTCTACGAGACCCCGGAAAAGCTCTGGGCCCAGTCTCCGCTGAAATACGCCGCCAACGTGGTGACGCCCACGCTCTTTATTCACTCCGACGAAGATTATCGCTGCCCCATGGCCGAGGGCATTCAGATGTACGCGGCCCTGGTAGATCGCGGCGTGGAAGCCCGGCTCTGCCTCTTCCACGGTGAGAACCACGAGCTCTCCCGCTCCGGCAAGCCCAAGCACCGCCAGCGCCGCCTGAAAGAGATCACCGACTGGTTCGAGAAGCACGCCAGGCGGCAGGGTTAGAGGGACCAGGGATCAGGGATCAAGGATCAGGGATCAGTGAATGTAGCGCGGGCTATCAGCCCGCAAAAGGGATCAGGGATCAGGGAATGCAGCGCGGGCAATTTGCCCGCCGTCTCCCGCCCGTAGCGGCGCACAGTGTGCGCCACAGCGCTTCCCGCTCCGACGCCGGCCTGCCGTCTCCCGCCGTAGGGGCGCTCATTGAGCGCCCGCCCGAGGCACCAGAACGGATCCTTTGCTGCGCTCAGAATTACCGGAACGAAACGCCCCGCCGCAGGCACGAACCATGCCCGGGTGATACGACCAACGAAACAGAGGTAAAAGGATTTCAGCCTTTTACCTCTTGTTTTAAAAATTGCTGCAAGCATGTAAACCTTTTCTGCCTCTCGCGCATCTAATCAGCAGAACGCAAGAAAGCGAGGCGGCGAACATGTGTCCCGAACCGGATTTTGGCCTGTGTTATCACAGCCTCATGGAATACTACCGGCCTTCGCCGGAGACCTCCCGCCAACAGCTCACAGAGATTCTGGACCGCTTCTTCGCGAAGCGGTTCCGGGTGGAGCAGGGCGGAACGCATTTGAAGGATGGTGAGCGACTTTGAAAACAGAAGAAACGCAGGTCCGGCCTGACCTGAGCCCCGAGCTGCTGGAGCGTGCCAGGGCAGGGGACAGGGACGCTCTCACAGAGCTCTACGAGGCCACGGAGCTGGAGGTCTACCGCACGGTCCACGCCATCCTGCGGGACGAGGAGCTCTGCCGGGACGTGCAGCAGGAGACCTATCTGCGGGCCTTCTCCCGGCTGGAGGAGCTCCGGGACCCGGCGGCCTTCCTGCCCTGGCTGCGGCAGATCGCGGTCAATGAGGCCCGGATGCAGCTTCGGAAGAAGCGGCCCCTGCTCTTCTCGGAGCTGTCTGACGAGCCGGACGCCGGGGAACCGGAGCTGACCGACCTCCGGCCCGAGGCCTCCCCGGAGCTCAGCTTCGAGCGGAAGGAAAACGCCCGGCTGGTCCGGGAGATCCTGGACGGCCTGAGCGACGGCCAGCGCCTGCTCCTGGGCATGTTCTACTACGAGCAGATCCCGATCAAGCAGATCGCCGCCGACACGGGGCTCAGCGAGGGCACGGTCAAGACCCAGCTCTTCCGGGGCCGCAAGCGGGTGGAGACCGAAGTAAAGCGCCTCGAAGAAAAGGGCGTCAAGCTCTACGGTCTCTCGCCCCTGGCTTTCCTGCTGGCCCTGCTGAAGCGACAGGAGCCCGCCGCCGAGACCGGGAAGGCCCTCATGGCCGAGACCTTCACCAAGGCCGGGATCGGCCCCGCCGCCGGAACCGCCGCCTCAACGACAGTCTCAGCAGCCGCGTCAACTGCCTCCGCCTCGGCTCCCCTCGCGGAGGCCGCCGCGATCCATGTGGGCCGGAGCTTCTTCCAGACCGCCCTGGGCCGGGTCGTGCTCGGCGTCATCGCCGCCGGGGTCGTGGCAGTCGGCGTCGCGGGATACCGCTGGGCCCGGACCAACTTCAACTTAGGCGACGTCCGGCCCACCGAGACCCTGGAGATCGAGCTGCATTACGACACCGCTGAGGACCTGACCGAGGACCCCACCCTCGACACGGAAGAGATCAACACCGAGGCCG
>CAMUYE010000002.1 GCA_947164825.1 uncultured Clostridia bacterium | reverse complement strand
ATCGGCTTTTTCGATAAATCGAACCATTCGCCGCTGCCTTCGTAGATCTGAAAAACGGTCAGCGCGCGGCGCGATTCTTCGGTCGGGTAGATGTCGCACATATACGGATTCTTTTCAAAGAGTTCGGGTATTTTGTCGAAACCGAGTTCTCGTACTTTGCCGCGCACCGATACCGCAACGCTTGACATCGTATTCTGTCCCTTTACAGCGGTCATGGCAATAAAGCCGCGCTTTACAATGCGGTCGTAAAGGCTTTTGCCTTTTGCCGTCAGGAAATATAGACTATTTCCGTCGCTGTCCATCATATCGATTGCGGCGGTGACGGGCAGCCCCTCGTCATCAACCGTTGCGACGACGGTCGTGTGGATCTCCTCTACGAGATATTTCAAATATTGTTCCGCGTTCATAGTTCCTCCGTAAAATGCCCCGGAAAACGTTTTCGTTCCCGGGGCGTTTATCATTTGCTTTCCTTTGCCAGAAGCTCCGCCATGCCGCTTTGCAGATCGAGAAGCGTGTAACGTTTCAGTTCATTTTCCATAGCGTTCTGTATATCCTTCAGCTTGCCGTCCAGCAGCGCGTGGATGTTCCGCCCCACCGGGCATTTCGGATTCGGGCTTTCGTGAAAATGGAACAGGTCGCCGTTCTCTACCGGATCGATCGCCTCGTACACGTCGTAAAAAGTGATATCACGTAAGTTTCTCGTCACTTCGATGCCGCCCGTGCCTCTCTGCACGGTGATAAGCCCCGCGTTTTTGAGCTGCGTGAGGATCTTGCGGATGATAACGGGGTTGGTATTGATGCTTTCTGCGAGAAAATCGCTCGTGACCTTGCGTTCACCGCCGAAAACGTCAACGCAGGAGAAGATATGCAGAGCGATCGTGAATCTTGAAGATATTTGCATCCTGTTCACCTCCACCCGTTATCATACCACAAAGAAGTCGTAATTTCAACGGTTACATTAAAACTTTCCGTTATTATTCTGCCAAGTATCTTTGTCGGCAAGCGTCTCCATCACGTCCCAGTGCTCCGCGATAAAGCCGTTTTCCACGCGGAAGAGATCGTAATAGGTGGTGGGCACGCCGCCGAAGGAGCCTTCACTGCAGGCGAGCGCATAGTCGCCGTCGGCAAGAACCATATGCGTCTTGTCATAGACCATCGAGATGCCCTGTTCCGCCATAGCCGCAAGCGCAGCACCGAGTCCGGAAAGACCGTCAGCGATGGAGATATTGTGCTGGATGTACTTGTCGCCGTCGTAGTAGGAAGTCAGCTTTTCAGGATGCTCTCCGCGAAGCACGTCGCCTACGAATCCCGCAACGATGCGGCGGGTCTCTTCCTTATCGACGTCTTTCTTTTCAAGCGTACCGTCGATCTGGGTGTGACCGGAAGGATTGGGGGCGGCAACATTCTGAAGATTGTCCCAATGCTCATCGATTTTGCCATCGGCGTTGAAATGGAACACGTCAAACGCTACCTGTTCGCCCGCTCCGGCGAAATTGTAAACGGTCTGAAGGAAAACGCAGTCACCGTCCTCGAAAGCGCGGATGTTATTTACCGTTGTCTTTACGGGTGCCTGCTGGAGTCCAGCGACAGCAGCCACAAATGCGTCAGCGCCGGTGCCGAAAGCGAGGTTGTGCTGCTTGTACTCGGGGGCGAGCAGAGACTTCGCCAGTTCCAGATCACCGGATACGAATGTGCCGATCAGAGCCAGGGCTTTTTCTTTGTTTGTCATAGTGAGATACCTCCGAAAATTCATTTGATGTAACCTCCGCGGTTTCATCTTGACTGCAGTATAGCACATCCACGATGTAATGTCAATAGTTACATCAAAATTTTCAAAAAGAAATTTCTCTATCTGCATCGGGGCTGCATTTGTGAATCCAACAGCTTTGCAGACGAATGGAAGGAGATGCCCAGGTGACGGATCTTTCCGTCCTTCTTCCACTTTTTCGCGTGGTCAAAGAGGTGCGTCGTCTTCACAATGCCGCCCTTGCCGTCATAGCCGTCGTAGTAGACGGTCTGGATGTTATGGAGCAGATAGTAATCAATATAGTTCACCCCAAGATTGTCCAGCTGACTCTGGAAGGTCTCTTCAATTTTCTCCTCCGGAATCAGCATGAACGTCGGGAACTTCGTCGCAACGGTAAAGCTGTCTCTCGGATGCCGCTTCACAAGCGCTTTCCGGGTCGCTTCTTCGCTTTTCCCGTTATGATAGACAAAGCTGGTGTCAAAGTAGGTGTACCCCGCCTCCAGAAAGGCGTCCACCATCCGGTTCAGCTGCTCATAGTCAAAATCCGTCGGCCCGGAAAGCACCGGAAGCCGCATCATGCCAAAGCCCAGATTCTTCATGGTCGTTTCCTCCTGTTTTTATATGGCAGTCAGATGTTCTTTCCCATTTCAAATGCCTTCTGCATGGCATCGGTTGCCTTGACGTCGCCGGGCGCCCCTGCGTTGAAGCCAAACACATATCTGATCGCGATGTGCTTTGATATACTGACTGATAATACCTCTTGTCGACAAGAAATATCGCCAGGGGAAAGATATGCTCCATTCAGAAAAAGAAATCGTAGTAACTGGGAGATAGTCACAAAGGAAAGAATAAAACGCCTGCCAGCTTTTCTTGTCTGAAGAATCATTTTTGATATTTACTTGTTCAGAGAAAGAAATATAATCAATAAAAAGCTTCATGATTAACTAATCCAGTCTCGCAGTATGGTGCAAGCCGCTTCAATATTCTCTGCTAATTCAGATCACCGCGTTCTACGGACTGCGGCGCAGCGAGGCTCTGGGCCTGAGATGGAACGCTATCGACTTTGAGCGCAACACCATCACCATCAGACACATCGTGACAAATGCCAAGATCGACGGCAAGTGTGAGATCGTCTGTGCGGATCGCGCCAAAACCAAATCCAGTCTGCGCTCTCTTCCTCTGGTCGCCAACATCCGGGAAAAGCTGCTGGCCTTGAAGGAGCAGCAGAAGGAAAACAAGCGGATTTGCGGCAACTGTTACAACCGGGAATATGACGGTTATGTGTTTGTGGATGCGATGGGAAACATTTTCAATCCCCGGAATCTGAGCAGCAATTTCAGCAAGCTGTTGGAAATGAAAGGCCTGCGGCATATCCGTTTCCACGATCTCCGGCACAGCTGTGCCTCGCTGCTGCTGGCAAACGACGTGCCCATGAAGCAGATCCAAGAGTGGCTGGGTCACAGCGATATCAGCACCACGGCAAACATCTACAGCCATTTGGACTATAAGTCCAAGCTTACGTCCGCAAACGTCATGGACAGCGTTCTGACCTTGCCGGAAACCGAGGCCGTCGGATGGCAAACGTGATTTCTTGCCGAAAATCATGTGCAGCTATGGCAGATTAGAAAAAAGAAAAGCCCAGTCATATGGGCGCAAAGCCTTGATATGACTGGGTTTTTCGCTGGCGGAGGGCGTGGGATTCGAACCCACGGACGGTTTTTGGCCGTCAAACGATTTCGAGTCGTTCTCGTTATGACCTCTTCGATAGCCCTCCGTATATCTCAACTGTTTTCCGTGCGCTGAGAAAATGCAAGAAAAACAGGCAAGAACAATATGAAATTTTGAAATTTGATCCGGCGAAAACCCTTATAAATCAAGGATTTTCAGCGGAAAAAACGGCCAGAGCCAACGCGCATTTCGAGTCAGGGCCGTTATAACCACTTCGATACCGCTCCATTCAGAACGCCCCTATTATAGCAGGGACGCGGCGGAAAATCAAGAAGAAAATCACGGCAACGGCCAGCTTCAAAAATCACGGCGACGACCCGGTTCATAATATCGGCATCGCTCGCATTAAAATACCGGCGGGGCTCGCTCTATTATCCCGGCGTTGTCCGCTTCAAAAAACGGCAGCGCCCGATTCTGGCCGGAGCCGGAAGCGGGCGCTGCGGAACGGGGTTACGCAAGGGCCGGATCAGGGATCGCAGCGCTTACAGGGCTCGTAGCCCTGCTCGATCAGCTCTTCCCGGGTGCCGGTGAAGTACCACTTGTTGCTCTCCTTCATGTCCTTCACCGAGCTGCAGCTGGGATAGTGGAACTTTTTGGTGTTGGTGTTCGCGATGTACCGGACCTCCGGCTCTGTCTCTTCCGTCTCCGGCACTTCCTCCGTTTCCGGCGGCGGGGAAGCTCTGTCCGGGATTTCTTCCGTACCGGACGGTTCCGTCGTATCGTTCTCCGCAGCGGGCTCCGTCACAACCGGTTCCGGCTCCTCGGCGCTGGTCGTCGGCGCGGTTTCCGGGGGAGCTTCCGTTTGGATTTCCGTCGTTGACGGAGCGGGAGCCGTCGTCGCTTCCGCCGTCGTGTCCGTGGTCGGGCGGGAATCGCTTTCCCTCGTTTGGAGGGTCGTACCGGTCGCGGCCTCCGCGTTCACGGGAGAATGGCGTCCCTCCGGCGAAGCGCCGGAACAGCCGACAAAGAGGAAGAACAGGCAAAGTATTGCAAGGGCAAAGGCCGTAAGGCGATTTCGTTTCATGGGAAAGTCCTCTATACAGGATTGTTTCACGGATCGGGATTTGCCGGGGAGAATTAGGGGGTCAGCGCCAGTGGGCGGTGAGATGAACCGTCTCCGGGCTGTTCCAGTCGTAGCCGGTGAAATTGCCGTCTTCATCGCGGAGTTCACTGTAGAAGGAGAAGAAGCCGATCAGCATATCCACCCGGTTCCCTTCCGCATCGTACCAGCCTGCAAAGTTCAGACCGTCCGGATGGGTCGGGACGGGATAGCGGCAGAGATAGAGATAGCCTTCGGACGCCATGGGAATCTCCGTGTCGTAGATGATGATATCGCTGATTCCGTCATCCATAACCAGAAGGCCGGTGGGGTTCTCCTTGATCCAGACAGCGTGGACGTTGACAAAGCGGTTGCCGTCCGCGTCGGGCGGGACCTTTTCCAGATCCTCCCGGGTCAGAGTCGCCTCCACCGGGAAGGCGTAGTTGGTCTCGTTGAGCATGGCCTCCCGGGGCGGCTCGCCTTCGTAATCCTCAAAGAGCGTGGCGTCGGAGCCGTAGTCAAAGGGATCGTTGACGTGGATGACCCAGCCCGCAAAGGTAAAGCCGGAGGGAGTCAGGGGATCCGGCAGCTCGTAGCTGCTGAACTCCGCCGCGTCGAAGGCCTCCACCGTCAGCAGGGTCAGATATCCGTCGTCATCCTCCACCTGGCTCGGGTACTCGAACATGGTGGTGTCGTTGTAGACGGTAATAACGACGGTGCCGCTCTCCAGCGGATAGCTGGGCAGGGCCGCTCCCGTTTCCACCCGGTTGGACTCGATGGTGTAGATGTAGCCAGTGGCAGCGTCCCGCAGGGACACATAGACGCTGAGCTCCAGCCCCTCCGGCACAAGGCCCAAGGCGGAGCCGCCGCTGTAGTGGACCGTATAGCCGGTCTCTTTGCTGCCCTCCACGGTATCGGCTGTGGGATCCGCTCCCAGAGACATGCCCATGGGCTCCTCCCCGTCGTAGACGATCTGGCCTATGTTCCAGACCTCGAGCTGATAGTCGTGAGGATCTCCGGGCTGGGGCCGGAACCCGGCGTTGAATTCGATATCGTCGGTACCGGGGATGCGTTCCAGGGTCGCGGAGAGAATGGGCTCGGGCGGAAGCTCGTCCAGGACTCCGGTCCAGACGGTGCTGCGCTCCTCCCCTTCCTCCTCGTAGACGGCGGTGAGGGTCAGAGTCAGCTCGCCTTCCAGGCCGGCGGCGTTGACAGCGTACTCGGTACGGTCACGGTAGTCCTCCCAGACGTCCGGGTCGTCCTCCCGATGGACGGTAGCGCCGCTTCCGTCAGAGACCTGGGCGTAGACGGAGATGGGCCAGGGCGTTCCCTTGTAGGCGTCGATTTGCTCCTGGCTGGCGTCCAGGCTGGGTATGGGCGAATAGAGCTCGTAGCTGTACAGGACCGCGTCGCCCTGACGGACGGCGTAGAGCACGTCCAGGATCACGCTGCCCTGGGGCAGATCCGGGGCCTCGGTGGCAGTTTCGATGGGCAGCGTCTCCGCAGGCACGGTTTCTGCCGTCGGGATGGGCTCTGTGGGCAGATCGGGGTCCAGCACCGGCTTCGTCGTATGCAGGCACAACAGACTGAACAGCAAAACCGCCGGGATCGCCAGCAATCGGTTCCGCCGACGCGTTGTCGCCTCGGCCGCAGGCGCGGTTTTCTGGCCGAATTCCGGGGGCAGGACTGCCTGCTCCCGCTCCGGCAGCAGCTCCAGTTCCGGAGGCGGGGCTGCAAGCTCCGGAGGATGCTTTTTGAATTCCATGGCCGTTCCTCCCAGGATCGCGCCTTACTTGGAGTGGACGTCCACCTGGGGGAAGGGGCACTCTACGCCCAGGCTGCGGAAGCCCACAAAGAGGTCGTGGTTCAGGATCCGGGCGCCGGAGTAGATATCGGATTCCCCTACCTCCGCCACGAAGCGCAGATCTACAGAGCTGTTGTTCAGCGTCTGGACGCCCAGATAGATCGGCTCGGACTTAAAGACCTCCGGATGCTTCTCGTAGATTTCCTTCATCAGAGCGGGAATCTTCTCCTCTAATTTGACGAGATCCGTCTCGTAGGGAATGGAGAAGTCCGCCACCGCCTTGGAGCTGTTGTCGGAGCGGTTGAGGATGTTCTTCATGTCGGAGTTGTTGACGATCTTGACGTTGCCGCCGGCATCCGTGAGGCTGGTGGTGCGGATGCCGATCTCGGAGACCGTGCCGCGGAAGCCGTTGACCTCGATGATATCGCCCACGTTGTACTGATTGTCCACCAGAATAAAGAAGCCGGTGACCACATCGGTGATCAGGCTCTCGGCGCCAAAGCCGATGATCAGCGCAATGACGCCTAAGCCGGCCAGAATCGTCGCAATGTCCACCTTCAGCAGGGAGAGCACGCTGATGACGATGGCAAGCACGGTGACGTAGCGGATCAGATTCATCGTCAGGGTCAGGACGGTGCGGAAGCGGTGGTTTTCCGTGTGAATGAAGCTGAGCAGCAGAAGGATCAGATGCTCCACCGCCAGGACAGTCGAAATGACGAGCAGGATTTTCAGCGCGTCGGCCCAGTCCAGGGACCAGTGGCCGATATCCAGTTTTTTGCCCGCTCCCACTATAATCAGGACGCCGGCAAGAACGGCGAACAGGATAAACTTGACCAGGTGCTTGGTACGGTTCATGGGATCGCTTCCTTTCTTTATTTACTCTGCATACATCATACACGAAAGCGAAAATAAATACAAGCCTTTCGGGGAAAAAGCGCTGTGTTTTTGATAAGAAAAACACAGCCTTCCGCAGGAACAACGCAGGACGGACCGCAGTGCGCGCCGTTCGCCCCTGACATCGTGGTCTGTCATCGTGGGAGGAGAATTCGGCAGAGCGTCCGGAGATCCATGCCCGGGAGCGTCAGAACGGCAGCATCGGGCGGCGGGACATCCTTCGGAGAAAGCTTGGTGTGAAGATAGATCGCGTCCATTCCAACGGCTGCCGCACCGCTGACGTCGCAGATGGGGTCGTTGCCGATCATCAGGCAGTCCGCCGCATCCAGGCCCAGATCCCGCACAGGCGCGGAAAAAAAGCGGGGATCCGGCTTTTGAAACCCAAGCTCCGAGGAGATATAGATCCGGTCAAAGCAGTCCGCCAGACCCAGGCGCTTGAGCTCCGGCCGGGTAAAGCAGCTCTGCGCGTTGGAGAGGAGGATCACGGTCCGGCCCGCGGCGCGAAGGGCCGTCAGCAGCTCCCCTGCTCCGGCGTAAGCCCGCAGATGGGTGGTGGAGCGCTGCCGGAAGAACCAGGCGGTGTCCGCCAGGAGACCGGCGTCGAGGCTGACGTTCTTCGCCGTATAGAGCCCCCGGAAGACCCGGAACAGGTCGATCTCCACCGCCGCGCCGGGGGTCCGGGCCTCCAGTCGGGCGGTCTCCTCCGCGCAGAGGCGGCGGTAGGTCTCACGGAGGCCGGCAGCGTCCCAGGCCGCGCCGTGGGCGGTGTAATATGACGCGATCTGCTTCCAAAAAGCGGGCTTGTTCTCGTCGGTGTGGATATCCACCAGCGTACCGTAGAGATCAAACAAATATGCGGCATATTCCTTCATCGTGTTCACCTCCGAGAATTCGGATTTGTGGAGCTCTCGCCGTAGGGGCCGGCGTCCCCGACGGCCCGCACGTATCAGATAACGGCATGTTCGGGGCGTCGGGGACGCCGCCCCCTACGGCGCTACAAACCCCGATATACCGCTGAAAAACCGCGGCCCGGCCTGGGGACAGGTCGGGCCGCTGGTTGGAACGATTAGCAGAGGGTGGCGTAGATGACAGCCTTGATGGTATGCATGCGGTTCTCGGCCTCGTCGAAGACCTTGGACTGCTTGGACTCAAAGACCTCATCGGAAACTTCCATCTCGTTGACGCCGAACTTCTTGGCGATGTCCGCGCCGATGGTGGTGTTGGTGTCGTGGAAGGAGGGCAGGCAGTGCAGGAAGATGGCCTCGGGCTTGGCGTTGGCCATGAGTTCCTTATTGACCTGGTAGTCCTTCAGCAGGGCGATACGCTTGGCCCAGATCTCGTCGGGCTCGCCCATGGACAGCCAAATGTCGGTGTAGATGACGTCGGCGCCGGTGGTGCCTTCCTTGACGTCGTCGGTCATACGGATGGTGCAGCCGTGCTCCTTGGCAATTTCCCGGCAGGTCTCGATCAGACCTTCCTCAGGCCACAGCTCCTTGGGGCCGCAGGCGGTAAAGTTGATGCCCATCTTGGCGGAGACCACCATGAGGGAGTTGGCGACGTTGTTGCGGGCGTCGCCGACGAAGGTGAAGTTGATGCCCTTCAGATGGCCGAAGTTCTCCTCGACGGTCATGACGTCGGCCAGCATCTGGGTGGGATGGAACTGGTTGGTCAGGCCGTTCCAGACGGGAACGCCGGCGTACTTGGCGATGTCCTCGACAATGCTCTGGTCAAAGCCGCGGTACTCAATGCCGTCGTAAATGCGGCCCAGGACACGGGCGGTGTCGGCGATGGATTCCTTCTTGCCCATCTGGGAAGAACCGGGATCCAGGTAGGTCACGCCGCAGCCGAGATCCATGCCGGCCACCTCAAAGGAGCAGCGGGTACGGGTAGAGGTCTTCTCGAACAGCAGAACGATGTTCTTGCCGGCCAGATAGCGGTGAGGCACACCGGCCATCTTCATACGCTTGAATTCATGGGCGAGGTCCAGCAGATAGCGGATCTCCTCGGGAGTGTAGTCGAGCAGCTTCAGGAAATTGCGTCCTCTGAGATTGACAGGCATGATTCATTCTCCTTTTTTGTTTTCAGTTGGATATATGCACGGTCGTCAGCGACCGCAGCTTACAGTTTTTCGCGGTTGAGGGGCATGGACATGCAGCGGGGGCCGCCGCGGCCGCGGCTGAGCTCGCCGGAGGGGATCTTCAGCACGGTGACGCCGTGCTCCTCGAAGATCCGGTTGGTCACCACGTTGCGGTTATAGGCCACGACCTTGCCGGGTGCCACGCAGAGGGTGTTGGAGCCGTCGTTCCACTGCTCCCGCTGGGCGGCTACGTTGTCGCCGCCGCCGCAGAAGATGAGCTCGATGGGCGCGATATGCAGATGATACTCCAGCGCCTCCCGGAGGTTGCCGCCCATATCGCGGATCTGGAGGCTGCCTTTGGCGCCGGGCTTGATCTCAAAGATGCGCAGGGAGTCCAGCATGTCCGGGAAAACCACGAACTTGTCGTGATCCACCTGGGTCAGAACCGTGTCCAGATGCATGGTGGCCCGCATGCAGGGGATCTCCAGGGCCAGCACCGTGCGGATGGTGGCCTGCTCGTCGGCAAAGAGCCGCTTGGCCAGGTTCTCGATGGCTTCGGGGGTGGTGCGCTGGGAGATGCCGATGGCCACGACCTCGGGCGAGAGGTTCAGCACGTCGCCGCCTTCCAGGGAATAATGCTCGTCCCCGTTGGCGTAGAGCTGGACCTTGCCGCCGAACTCGGGGTGATACTTGAAGATGTAGCGGGCAAAGATGGTCTCCTGGCAGCGGGTGACGGAGTACATCCGGTTGATGGCCACGCCCTCGCCGATGGACTCAAAGGGGTCCCGGGTGAAGTAGAGGTTGGGCATGGGCTCCAGGACGAAGTTGTTCTGCCGGTTGAGCATGGCGGGCAGGGAAAACTTGGGAGAAGCCCCCAGCTCCCGGAAGGAGACGCCGGCCATGGTTTTGAGAATCAGATCCTTGTCGTCAGGAATGGAGAGCAGGTACTCGTAGAGCTCCTGGCGATAGTCCACGTTGGGAGAGAAGGTGACGAACTCCTTGAGGAATTCCTCCCGCAGACCGGGATTGGCCTTCAGGGTCTCGGCGGCCAGATCCTCCAGATAGACGACCTCGGCGCCGTTTTCACGCAGGGTTTGCGCGAAGCGGTCGTGCTCCTGCTGGGCGACTTCCAGATAGGGAATGTCATCGAAAAGCAGACGGTCGAGGGTGCCGGGAGTCAGGTGCTCCAGCTCCTGGCCGGGGCGATGCAGCATCACGCGTTTGAGCTGCGCAATCTCACTTTTGACATAGATAGGCATAAGAAGCTCCTTTGCCGTTCATGGCCGTTTTTTCACAGCTACTATTATATTCCCAAAGCTCGTTTTTGTCAATATTGAACAACTTGCGAGAACATAAGCTTTGCTTATGGTCTCGCAAGTGTTACTTCCAGCTCATAGCGGCCGCAGGCGTTGACGATAGTGGTTTCGCCGCATTGATGGATTCGCTTGGAGAAGGAACTGTAATTCAGGTGCTGATGACCGTGGATGAAATATTTCGGGTGGTACTCCTCGATCAAGTGTGTGAAGCATTCAAAGCCGCGGTGCGCCGGATCGTCTCCGTCTCCAAAGCCCCGGGGCGGGGCATGGGTCAGGATGATATCCACGCCGCCGGCTCTTCTGACGGCGCGGCGGGTCTTGCGGATCTGACGTTCCATTTGTTTTTCCGTATACTGAAAGGGCTTGCCGTTGTACCACATACAGCCGCCGAACGCCAGGATGCGCAGGCCCTGACAGACCGTAAAGCGGCCGTCCACGCAGTCGCAGCCCTCGGGAACGTCGGTCTCGTAGCAGACGTCATGGTTGCCGTGGACGTAGAACAGAGGCGCCCGGGCCATCGTCACCAGGAAGCGCAGGTAACTGGGCTTCAGATCCCCGGCAGAGAGGATCAGATCGTAAGGCGCCAAGCGGCCGGGTTTATAATAATCCCAGAGAAAGGGATCCTCCTGGTCGGAGATCAACAGGATCTTCAAAGCTGTTCCTCCTATGCGGATGTATCGACTGGATTTTACCACAAGAAGCGGCAGGGGTCAAGCGGAAACCCCATGAAGCAACAGATTTCCCAAAGCCCACAGCAAAACAGCTTCAAAAAATCCACAGGAAAGCAGCTTTCCGAGAACACACAGGAACATCAATACCCGAAGAACCCACAGGGAAGCAGATTCCCTGTGGGTTCTTGGTACGGAAGCGCCATCAATTATCAATGACGCCGTAGCTTTTCAACAGCTCCACGCGCTCCTTGCCGATGCGGAGGGATGCCGTGGGGTTCTCGGCGCCGTATTTGCCGCGGTTCTTCAGATAGCTCGCGACGCGGGCGGCCCAGGCGGCGGGCAGGAGCCAGGGGCGCTTCTCCAGCCAGGGATAACGGCCCGCAAGCTGCTTTGCCGACGGAAAGAGGCTCTTCCGCAGGCCGCCGCCGCTGCTTCGGCCCGTGTTCTGGTCGGACACGGCGCCGAGCGTGATGTTCGCGCTGTGGAGCCGATCGATCTCCGCGCCTACCAGTCCGGCGGCGAGCACGTCCTCCAGCAAAGCGGTTTCGTCCGTCTCGATAGCAGCGAACGGAGCAGGCGCAGGAATCCCGAGCTGCTTCTCCCCGATCCGGTACAGCGCTGCTGTAAAACGATCGCAGCGCCGGGCCGCACAGACGGCGACAATTCTTGCAAAGTCGATCTGCTCTGCGTGCTGCCGGGAATAGAGGCAGACGTCTGACACGATCCGCAGGCCGAAGCCGCTGTGCAGAAAGTGCTTGAAGGCGTGGAGGATCAGAAACAGCAAATGATCCGTCGGAGCAAGGGTGCGGAGCGTCACGTCCTGGATCTGCACCGGGACCGTTCGGTCCAGAGCGCCGTCGAAGGGCTCGTTGAAGCTCCGGAAAACCTCGGAATCCGGATCGAACAGGCACTTGTGCAGCTCGATATAGAGGGGGCTGTTTGGCTTGTGGTAGCTCAGCTCCCAGGCCTTCTCGGGATCCGCTGCGGGGTCGTCGGCGGTCAGGCCCAGCTCCAGCAGAGCGGCGTGGAAGGCGGGAGCCTGATCTGCGGGGATCAGGAGATCGTCGTCTACAGAGGGGCGGAGCAGGGGCTTGGGATATAGCGCGCGGCAGACCGCGCCTTTCACCACGACAGGCTCCAGCCCGCGCTCCCGGAGCGCCAGAATCAGATTCAGAAATTCGTTCTCCTGGATGGCCTGCCGGGAGACTTGGGCCAAGGCGGCGGTTTTCCAGTCAGGGTACTCCCTGTTAAGCCTTCCCCGTGAGGGGAAGGTGGACTCCGGCGTCTCACGGAAGCCGGAGGACGGATGAGGCGGCTCTCCGCACTTGCTGCCGTTGGTCGATACCGCTGCTTGTCGTTCCGCCCCCTCATCCGTCACGGCCTCCGGCCGTGACACCTTCCCCCCAGGGGGAAGGCTTTGTCGGAGGGCTGCGCGGCAGGAGGGCAGAGACCAGGCGGCGTCGAGGATCAGCGGCAGCAGCTTGTGGGCCTCCGCGAGACGCAGCAGCTCTTTCCATTCCTCCGGGTTCAGTGCCGGATCGGCAGGTTTTTCGGTGTGAAGGCCGGCACGAAGCAACTCTAAAAGGAACTCCTCTGTCCGCTTCATGATGGGCTCACCTCTACGGTAGGAGCTTCTTTTGGAATGATGAATCCTTTTTGATAGAGCTTTTCACAGAAAGAATCGATTTTTTCGATGAACTCCTCATCGGGCTTTTTGGAAAAGATTCGGAAGGCCTCCAGAACCTTTTCGATGGGATAATCCTTCTGGATGCCGGTCCACACGATGGCGCCCATCAGAGTCAGGGGAAGGATCGTCTTGCAGGCGTCGCCGGTAATCCGGGATGGGATCAGGACGTTCATGCCGCACAGCTGGGCGGTGACGATCCCGGGACGGGCTGTATAGTTCATAGTTGCACCATCTTTCATGGCAGAATGTCAGAAAACCGACTCCAGCAGCAGCTTTGTGGAGTCCGGAACCTGGAAGGTCGTGAGCTGCCAGATCGGGACGCTGTTCAACAAACGGGTTGTCAGCTCGGCAGCTTTCTTGATTTTGGCAGAATCGCTGCAAAGCTGGATGAGTTGGGCATACGTACGGATAGCAGCCTCCCGAGGAGAGAGGGCGGCAAGGCGGTTTTCGTCGCCGCGCTCCAGGAGAATCAAACCCGCCAGAGGCGCGGCTTCCGCGCCGTACCAGTTTTCCTTGCCGTTCCAGGGGGAGGGGTGGACGATTACCTCATCCGTCGCCTGCGGCGACACCTTCCCCAGGGGGGAAGGCTTGGGGACGGGGGAACGGGCGGGCAGGTTGCCCGCGCTACAGGACGGGGATGCGGATTCTTCGCTCCGCTCAGAATGACATGCGATGGCCGCGTGGCGCACACTGTGCGCCGCTACAGGGATGGGAACGGATTCTTCGCTGCGCTCAGAATGACGGAATTCGAGGATCGGACGGTCGCCGCAAATAATTCCAAACTCTCCGGGACGGAGCTCCTGCAGGCAGCGAGCCTGCGTCGACTTTCCCGCACCGCTCCGTGCGGCAATCAGATATGCCTTGTCCCGCCAACGGAGGGCCACAGAATGAAGGATCATTCTGTCGTGATCCATGAGAGCGTCAGAAAAGGCCGCGGTGAGAAGGCTGAATTCGGTGTGAGCGCAGTCCTCCATGTCGGTGTCCAGATAAAATTGCCAGTCTTTTTCAGTCAGGCAAACAGATTCGCCCTCGACGCGGGACGCGGCGGGGTCCGGCGCCGGGAAATATCTGGCTGTCTCAGGATAGCGCAGTGCGCAGGGGAAGGTCAGCCCTGCAAAGGTAACGTCAATTAAGTGTTTCATATTGAAATTATCATAGAGCTATCAGGCTAAGCTGTCACTCCGCAAGTAAAATATCAAAAACGTACGAAACAGAGGCAAGCCCGTCAACCCGACTGAACGGAGTTTTGACGGGCTTGCAATTCCGTCTCTCGCAGCAAAGATCATTTGCGCAAGGAGGGCAAACTTATCCTGTATAAGGTTATAGAAATCCTATATGGGATTCAAATCTAAAGAGAATGCGAAAGCTTCTCAACCGAAATACGTAAAAGCTTTATGCTTCTGCTTCCTCAGGGACTTCCAGCATAAAGCCCCGTTCCACCATTGTCCGGCAGAAGAGCTCCAGATTCTCCCTGCATGCCTCCGTCCCTTTTTTGGTGAACGCCGCATAGATCGGAATAAAGTTCTCCACTGTCATACCATTGCTAAAGGCTTCCCAGGCGACCGACCAAATCAGCGGCAATCTTTGGATCGAGCCGCAGTAGGCAGACGCCTCACGGCTTGGGATCAACACCTGCATTCCGCAAAGCGTTGTCTTAACGATGCCCGGGCGCGGTTGGTAGTTCATCTGCAGTTCCACCTCAGAAGTCCGTCAAGCTTCACGCTTCGATCCCGGTTCAGGGAACGACGGGTGACCAACCGGCCTGAACAGACAGGTTCACAACCCGCAGATCAAAGGACATAAAAGTTTCGCCGAGCCATTCCATCTCTTCGGTGTCAATCTCATCCATATCAAAGTAATATCCTTTGTAGTCACCCTCGGATACATGATGAGCGGTGCCAAAAGCCGTCAGCGCGTACGTGGCGCCTGCCGCCTGGCAGGCATTAACAAGATCCGCGTAATCACTTTCCGTTAAAAACCAATACTCTGTACCGTAGTTCATATTCATATCCTCCTTGTTAATTCCCGCCGACTCCGAAGCCGTCTCCGCCGTCTACGATGATCTCGGACATGGATTCCGCCTCGGGATCCTCCTCGGAGACCACCGGGGCCTCGGAGGAAGCGTCTGTTCTTTCGCTTGTTGTGTTCATCGCTTCGGAATCCGCGATGGAATTCAGAGTTTCATTGCTGTTGTCAGTCTGTGTCGCGGCAGAATCGGTCTGATTCTCCAGAGAAGGCAGGCTGACGTCCGTTTCGCTGTCAGCCTCGGGCGGCGTACAACCTGCGAGGACGGCGCAGACCAGGGCAAACAGCAGACAAAATGTAAAAAAATTCTTCATTGTTCGTAAGCTCCAAATCGGGCTTTTCCGCCGGCGGGGAGGAATCCTCCCCGCCGGACTTGTTCAGTTTTGATCAGGGAATGTAGGTCTTCCAGGTGACACCACCGTTGGCAGGGTTATTGTTTTCCTGCGGCCAGTAGGTTTCGATGCAGTTTCTGTTCTCGTTCAAATCAATCCAAACACTTTCGTTTTGGAAGGTTCCATTGACATAACGCTGCAACCTGACATATTGATATCCGTCCGGAACCGCACAGCAGTAATATTTTGAGGTACCGACCTGTGTCGTTTCAACCTGGACACCAGCATTTGGATCAGATTGATTGTTGCTGAACTTAACGCGAGTCTCAGCACCGTCGTTTGTCCACCATTCAATCGCATTGACATTCACATACAGCATCTTAGGCGCTGCCGGGACGGTGGCATTGGTAGAAGTCACGTTGTTGGTTTCAATGGTGATTTTCAGTGGGGCGGTGCTGCCGACGACGACGCCGTCCAGGGTCAGCCAGGAGGGCAGCATCGTCCTGGTTCCGGCAGTCGCAACAACGGAGTCATCCCGGAGAACGCCGACATAACCACGGGTCAGGCCGGTAAAGCTCGTCGGTGTGATCGTCACGGTTCTTGCGGGAATATTCAGAGCCGCGCATTCCTTCTGGATGATAGTAAACTTGGGCGTCAGGGTCGCGCTGTTTTCCCAGGAGGTCAGCGCAGCGGCGGCGGTGTAATCGTTGCCGGTGCGGAATCCCACGGACTTGTAGGCGGTATCGTCCACGGCAGTCAGGTAGTAGAACTGGTCCAGCTTAAGGGCGCCGTCCGTGCCGGGCTCGGGATTCGGGACAGTGACGCCGTCTGTCGTGTAAACGAAGGCGTACTTGGAATGCAGATAGGTGTCGGGGACTTCCTTCAGGTAGTAGATGGTGTCCGCCTTGGGCTTCATGGTTTCGCCGTTGACGTCGGCAACGGTCATGCCTTCCGGAAGAGCGTCGACGTTGTAGGCGTCGGCCTTGGTCCAGAACCTGGCGTTATTGTTCTTCGTGCTCTTCAAAGAACTGCCGTCATACTTGTCGAAGTTGACAGCCGTGATGTCGGCGGTGTTCAACTCAGCAATCTCGTTCCAGTTGGGGGAGATCAGTGTTCCGGCAGTCCAGCCGGTGGAGCCGACAGAGAGAGTCTGCTTCTGCAGCTCGGTCATGTTGACGCCGCCGTAGGTGGAGTAGTAGCCGCCGTAGAGGTAGCCGGGCTCAACCAGCTTGGTGATGTTGAAGGTACCGATCATGGATCCGGAGCCGGCGGTGCTGATGGGCAGATCGAAGGCCTGCAGCTTGCCGTTAGAGGAGTGGTAGACGTAGAAGACGTGAGAGCTCCAGACCGCATACATATCGTGGTAAGGACGCATTTCGTCGGCGCCGACGTTTGTTTGATGCGTATCAGCACTGCCGCCAGCTGCCGCGTATTCGGTATCCTTCTCCAGGTTGACGGTGTAGTAGCCGCCGCCGGACACGGACGCATCCTCGTGCCAGATCAGCCAGCAGTCGGCCTCGGTAGCAAGCTCGGGATGGGCCTTCTGGTCGGAACCGGTTATACTGTCAACTCTGGCCCAGCCCAGGAAGGTGTGTCCGGGCCAGGACAGGCCGGTGGGATTCGGGAGGCCCGTGGAGGAGGTGTTGTACTCCCAGGTGCCGGCAGTCCAGGTGGTCGGGGTCGGGATTGCAACCGGCGCATTGATTTCCACACGGGTCTGCGCATAGCAGTCGCCGGCGCCGTTGTTGGCAGTGCCGCCATTGTTGGCATACCAGTTGATGTGGGTCAGGGCTTCGGTGGTCTTCAGGCCGTACACCGCACGGAGGGTAATGGTGTATTTCTTGGTGGCCACCTGCTTATACACCGCGTTGATGGTCAGGTTGGAGGTGATGTTGTTAAACTTCTTATCCCAGGAGTTGAAGGTGTAGCCGGTGGGCGGGGTGGGAATGTTGGGCTCTGTCGCAGCCTGACCGTGCTGCACGGTCTGAGACTCGGACACCCACTCGCCGCTGCTGTTCATGTAGCGGAAGGTCACGGTGTAGGACAGCGTGCTCTTGTCTACGTACTGCGCGGTAACGGTGATATCCGCCGTGACGTTGGAGTAGTCGGTATCCCAGCCGCTGAAGATCATACCGACGTCGCTGTGGTCGGGAGCATCGGGAGCATTTGCAGCTTCGCCTTCCTGCACGGTCTGGGTTGCAATGACGGTGTTGGTGTAGCCGTCCTTGAAGGTAACGGTGTAGGACTTGGACGCAGCATAAAGCTTCACGTTTTGGCCGGTATAAGTCGCGGTGGTGAAATCCAGGAACGACCCGGCAAAGGACAGGTAGTAGAAGAAGGTGCTGCCGGAAGCGTTATTTTCTTCCTCCACATGGTTGTTCAGTTCGGTGCCGTTGTCGTAGGTCCAGTGGCTGGCCAGAGACTCCGTTGTGGCAGCAAGATAGCACTGACCATCGGAGCTCATACCCAGGTAGGTGCCGTTGCCCTTGTTCTTGAAGACGAAGCCGTTGGTCGCGTCGCCGGAGACGATCTCCCAGGTGGCGGTATCCACGTCGGCGGCGGGCAGGGTAAAGGAAGATGTGTTTGCCTTGCCGCGGACGCCCTTGATGAAGTGGTCGTTGGAGGAGCTGTTCAGAGGCTGATTGCCCACGGCGTAGTCGCCGATGGCGATGATGTACGTGTTGCCGACGGCCAGCTCGGTGGTGACGTCGAAGGTCTCGCCGGTAACTTCGGGCTCCTGCAGTTCGTAGAAGGTGATGACTTGACCAGAACTATTTCCTCTGAAATAGTTATAGTTCGAATAATACTCCAAATACTCATGGCTATTACTGATAGTATTATCCTTCTCGACGTTATGCAAGTAGCCTTGAGAAGTAATCTCCCAATATTCGTTATTGCTTCCGAAGTTAACATACCGGGTAGTGCCGCGTGTACCGAGATATGCAAGGCGGTTCAGGCTGCCAAATTGATACTGTCCATTAGAGTTGATATCCACGCCGAACAGATACTGATCGTAGTCGCCGGTGATGGTGTTGCTGGAGACAGTAGCCCTAACGCCCAGCGGTGAGTCATTATACGACGTGTCATAATAGGAATTGCCCACGATATACGCCGTGCTGCCGGAGGTGTAGGTGATCAGGTACTGCTTGCCTTCGGTAAGGGTCGTGACCTTCTTGTAGGTGTTCGCCGCACGGGTGGGCTCGCTCTGGGGCTCCGCCTGGAGGGCGTCCTGCGCCGTCACGCCGGACAGATACTGCTCAAAGGTGTAGAGACCGTCCTCGGTGCTCTCGCCGCCCGCAGTGCCGGAATTGAGGGTCACTTCCTTGGCGTACTTGAAATCGACTTTCCACAGCTGGCCGGGGTAAGCCTTGCCAACGACCGTGCTGCCGTCCTTGTCGAGGATCTCCCAGTACAGGAACTGGAGAGTGTTGTCGTCGGGCGTGGAGGCGGGCTGGCCGAAAGCCATGGCCTGGTCGGCGTAGATATTGGGATCCTCCCACTCGGTGGAGTTATCGGAGAACTTGCCGGTTTTGTTATTCTTATCGTTGGCGAGGTAGTCAACGTTGATGCCGATGACGCCGTCGGGATCCTCGCGCCAGTGAGCGTAGATGGTGACCTTGCCCACCACGTCGTCGTGCGCGCCGTCTGCGTCGTCATACGTCTTGGGTAAGTTCGTATCAGAATCGATATTCCAGGGGTCGCTGCCGCGGCGATCCGCGTCGTCGGCGTCAGCGTAAGTCATATCGGCGATGGCGTCGGTGACGGGGTTGCCGAAATTGAAGGGGGTCTTGTAGTCCTTATCCAGGAACCAGCCGAGGAGCGTATGGCCCTCGCGCTGGGCGTTGTTGATGGAGGAGGCCTGCACCAGTTCGCCGTAGTCCACGCGGAAGGTGGTGGCCTGGTTGCCGGGGAAGGTGATGTCGGAGGGGTTCACACCGCTTTCACCGCCGGTGGGATCCAGCACCACGCGGAAACGCATCACGGTCCACTTGGCATAGATACGGATGTTGTTGTCCGGCATGGAAGTGTTGAAGTCAAACGGCGTATCAAAGGCGGGGTCAGCATACCAACCGTCGAAATAGGTGCCCTCGGGGCCATTGGTGGGCTCGGCGCTCATAAACGCGGACAGCTCCGTTCCGTAGGGCACTGCCTCGAGGTCGGTGCCAGCGGGGATGTTGTCGGGGGTCACTTCCTGGTTGTTGGAGTAGAAGGAGAACTTATGGGTGTTCCGTTTGAAAGCAATGTACAGGTCGCCCCGGGTAGAGATCTGGGTGGCGGACGTGGGGAGACTGATTGCCGTCGCCGTTGTGCACTCAGTCCAGGTATCACTCAAGTTCGACCAGCGGTAGCCGTATACGGTATAGCCGAGGATCGTCTCGTTGGGGTACCAGTTTCCGCCGTTAGAGTCGACGGTGTTGTTGCCGCTGAGAAGCACCGTGGAGTAATCTTCCCCGTCCAGATCCTGTCCGACGTAGAAGATTTTCATAATAGCACCCGAGTCGGATTTGAGATAATAATTCATCTCCACCTTATCCGCCTCGCCCTCAGCAAGGACCGGAACGAACTCCGTCACGCCAAGAGGATAGTCATATACATCGGAGCCGACATTGCAGGACCACACGTAACCGCTGCCAGATTTAGGCCATTCGTTGGCTGTGAGCTGGGCGCCGTAGATCCCGGAAATGGGGTTGGAGCCTACGCCACCGGAGAGGTTATGGGTTCCGGCCGCATCGGGATCGGGGCCGGTTCCCACAGGGTAGTATCCGCTTTCCTGAGCAGTATATTTGTAATACAGGGGGCGGTAGGGATAGCTGGCGCTGCTTCCTGCATTCCAGATCCAGGTGTCTTCGTTTGCCGTATAATAAACGTAGTCATTGCTATCGCTCATCGTATGAGAGCCGCCGTACGTGGTAACAAGGGTGGCAGAGTATTTGGTTACATCCGAATAAGAAGGCAACGGATAACTGGAAGCACTGGAGGCATTGTAGGAGTCGTAATAGTATACGGTGTCTCCGATGACGGGCTGATAGGAGGGAAGAGGACCATCCGGCCAGCCGATCAGATAATAGCCGGTTTCGAACATCTCATTGTAATAGTAGTAGTCGCCGTTCTCGGCTTCCACGTAACCGCCGGTGGGGGTCCACAAGGTGGAGAGGCTGGAATCCGTATAGAAATTGTACGTGATGACCTTGCGGTCGTAGTACACGTTCAGAGTGGTGGAGCCGTCGCCTTTAACCGTCTTGGAGTCCGTATCGGTGTTGGTCCCGTTGTAGAGGAAATAGTAGCCCAGTCTGCCGTCGTCGCCGTTTTCGTTGTAGCCCAGACGGTTATCGGCCGTGGTGCCGGAGGTGGCGGTTTGAATGCTCACCGTATCGCCGGTCGTGGCGGTACGGAGAACGGAATCAAAGAAGTCGTATTCCTTGTCGGCGTCCAAGGTTGTGGGAGTGTCCGTGATCTTCTGTGTCCAGAAGACCACATGATAGGTGGTGCCCTGGGCTTCCCATTTGGCGTAGATGGTGGTATCTTCGCTGATGGGACTGCCGAAGATGAAGCGGTTGGTGAACTGCTTGTCCTTATACCAGCCCTTGAACTCGTAACCGGTACGGGTAGGCTTGGTGGGGGCGACGGTGTTCTTGCCCTCTTCATAGAACACGGGCCCGATGTAGCTGGTGCTGGTGGAGTCAGCGTCCTGATCCTTATAGGTGTCGAAGACCAGCCAGTGACCGGTGTTCAGGTAGGGATAGAGCTGCAGGGTGTCGTTCAAGGAGTAGGTCGTGCCGTTCTTGTAGACGTCGCCGGTGGGAGCCTCAGCCGTGTTGAGGCTGTCCTTGTACAGGGGATAGTCGCCCGCGACATCGACTTTGTCCTCCTTGACCCAGCCGGCAAAGTTCTGCTCGCCCTTGAAGCCGACGTAGGGCCAGTTGATCTCGACGGTTTCGACGTCGTTGCCTTCGTGGATGTGGTAGGACTGGGTCATCAGAACGGCGCCTGCCTGGTCGTGGTAGACCACGTAACGGACGTCATAGACCTTGGCGTAGTAGGTCAGGGTAACATCTTGATTACCGTCAATATAGGTTTGACGGTTGTCCTTGATGAGCTTGTTGATCTCTTCCACGGAGTAGCCGTGGTCGGTCTCGCTGTAGTTCTGCTTGTCTGCCCAGCCCTCAAAGGACTGTGTTGCGGTAATGGCAGGAACGCCGGGGTCATAGATATAATCCTTGCCGCCCGTTACATAAGCATCATTGTTCAGTGTGCTGATTCGAAGCGCCTGCAGGCTGATGATCGTGTTGTCTTTGTTGCGGAACTCGACGGTCAGCAGGGGGGTTGTGCTGCCTTCGCCGATGATGTAGACGGAGAAGCTGTTGGCGTAGAAGCGCAGGGCTTTGACGCTGCCGTCACGGTTGACGGAAACCAGTTCGGAGGAGACGCGCTCCACGCTGCCGTCAGCATTCACGTGATAGACGGTGGGGTTCTTCAAGTTCTCCAGGCCGTCCAGGGAGATTTGGACCTCGACCGCCTTCTCGGGCTCCAGCTCGGTGCCGTCCTTGGAGAAGCTGATATCCGCGGCGGCATAGACCCGGCCGTTGATTTTCTCCGCGATGGCAGCCAAAGCGGCCTCGTCGGTGACGCGGCTGACGGTCATATTGGTGTTCTCCGGCAGGGCGCCCTCGGGGGCGTTGACGGAGACGCTCATGTCTTCGCCGGCTTCGCCGTCGAAGCTCTGGGCGGGCATGGGATCGGTGGGGGCCTCCTCTCCCTTGATCAGCAGATCCAGACGCATGAGGATCTGGGCGAGCTGGGCGCGGGTGGCGGTGTTCTTGGGACGGAAGCTGCCGTCCTCAAAGCCGGAAATCAGGCCTCTGGACAGGCAGTAGATCACGGCCTCGCGGGCATAGCTTGCCACGCTGTCCATGTCGGAGAAGGTACGGTCGATGTTCGTATCCTTCAGTTCGATGCCCATAGCGTTGAGATAGCCATAGAGCATGAGGCAGAGATCCTGCCGGGTGATGGCGCGGTTGGGGGCAAATTTACCGTTTCCGACACCGGCTACGATCCCGTTCTCTGCGGCCCAGGCCGCGGCGCCGGTGTACCACTTGCCGGCCGCGGTATCCGCGAAGGCAGCAGTATCGTTGTCGGTCTTCACGTCCGCAATGCGGGCCAGGACCGTGACCATCATGCCGCGGGTGACGTCCGTATTGGGCGCGAAGGAGCTTTCGCTGACGCCGGCCATCCAGCCTCTCTCAGTGACATACTCCACGGCAGCCTCGTACCAGGCGCCGTCTTTCACATCCGTGAAGGACGCTGCCTGGACCGGGACCAGGAGCATGGAGAAGGCCATAATGACGGCAAGCATCAGAGCTAACAGTCGGGTGAGCTTGTGAGTCATTTGAATGTTCCCCTTTCTTGCTTGTATTCTTAATGCGCATAGAGATGGACATTAATAATCATGATAATTTTATATCACTCACGGTGATTTTTCAAGAACTTTTTTCAAAATTTTTTAACAATAGTTCATGATTAGGCAGAACCTACAAGGCAGGGGTTTCATGGTGCGGAATAATTGTAAATTATAACGAACATGAAAGCAGATGTAGAAAAGTTATGTCAACAAGGCACAAGATGTGGGGCAGAGAAAGGGGGACGTGAGGCAGCAGGCAACAGGCAGCAGGGGACGGGAGACGCAAGGCAACAGGCAACAGGCAACAGGAGACGAGGGACGCGAGGGAGCAGGGGGACGGGGGGCGCGTGGCGCACACTGTGCGCCGCTACAGGGGGGGACGTCAGGGATCAGGGATCAAGGATCAGGGGGACGGGGAAACGGCGGGCGGCTTGCCTGCGCTGCGGGTGGACGGAGCGATGTGGGCATCGCTCCCTACGGCGCAGGCGGCGAATAAGCGGGCGGGGATTGGGGCATACTCCGGGCAAAGAGGTGATCGTATGAGCATCACAGTGATCCGAACGGCGGTGCTGTACGGGCTGCTGATCCTGGCCGTGCGGCTGATGGGCAAGCGGCAGGTGGCCGAAATGGAGCCCGCCGAGTTCGTGGTCACCATGCTGCTGGCCAACCTCGCCGCCGTCCCCATGCAGGACAACGGCCTGCCCCTGCTCTCCGGCGTGGTGCCGATCCTCACGGTGCTGGCCCTGGAACTGATCCTGGCCGTGCTGGCGATGAAGGTCCTCCCCTTCCGGCGGATGCTCAACGGCGTTCCGACCCTTCTGATTCGCGACGGGCGCATCGACCAGAAAGCCCTCGCCAGCTCCCGCGTCAGCCTCGACGAGCTGGAGCAGAAGCTCCGGGAGAAGGACGTCTTCGACTGCGCGGAGGTCGCATTCGCGATCCTGGAAACCGACGGGGAGTTGACCGTCCTGCTCCGCTCCCAACACCAGAGCGCCGAAAAGAGCGACGTCGGAGCGGAGCTCTCCCCTGCCCGGCTCTATTATAACGTCATCGAGGACGGAGTCGTACTGCGGAACAACCTGCGCTCCGCCGGACTGGACGAGGCCTGGCTGCGGGCCGAGCTGGCCCGCCGGGGCGTCCGGGCAAAGGACGTGTTTCTGCTGGCCGCCAGCGAGGCCGGGGAGCTGCGGTTCGTCGGGAAAGAGCGTGCGTAGCGGCGGCCTGGGGTCAGGCCGCCCTATGGGGGTGAAGCGGGCCGATGTGGGCATTGGCCCCTACGGCCCGGGCCGCGCAGCAATGGCCGCTCAGGTGAGCGGCCACTACGGGGGGGCGGGCCGATGTGGGCATACTCCGTGACTCTTCGAGTTCGGCCCCTACGGAGGAGACTGCCTTCCGCAAGCAGCGGCGCACAGTGTGCGCCACGCCGCCGCGCAAAAAAGGAGGTCTTTATGAAATATCTCTGGATTGGTTTGCTCATCGCCGCACTGCTGATCGGCGGCTGCTTCTGGAGCCAGCGCACGATCAACGCACGGGCCGGGGCCGTGGCCGCGCCGTTGGAAGAGGCGCTGCGCGCCCTGCGGGCCGGGGACGAGACCCGGGCGCGGGAGCTTGCCGACAAGGCCGCGGCGGAGTGGACACGGCACGAGGGCATTCTGGCCTCTTTTATCAGCCACGATCACACCAACGGCGTCGCCGAAGCCCTGGCGGAGCTGGAGCTCTCCCCGGGCGAGGAGCTGGGCAGCCGACTGGCGCGGCTCCTGAAGGCCGTGCGGGAGCTGGCGGAGATGGAGCGGCTGACCCTGGAGAACGTCTTCTGACAAAAAGCCTCTGCGAGAAGCTTTGGCTTCCCGCAGAGGCTTATCTCTTTTTCTTATTTATTCTTAATCCAAGTTCTTTTTGTCTTTTTCCCTTAATCCAAGGTGAAGTCTTCGCCGCGGATGGAATCGTCGTTGATGACCCATTCCTGCACGTTGACCGCTTCGTAGGTGTCCTTGCCGGTACGCATGACCACACGCTTGATGCCGGCGTTGATGATCACCCGGCGGCACATGGAGCAGGGCTCCACGCTCTCCAGGTATTCGCCGGTCTTGGCGCTGCGGCCGGCCAGGAAGAGCGTCCCGCCGATGCACTCGCTGCGCTGGGCAGAGATGATGGCGTTCATCTCCGCGTGGACGCTGCGGCAAAGCTCGTAGCGCTGGCCGTGGGGGACGTTCAGCTTGTCCCGGATGCAGTAGCCCAGGTCGATGCAGTTGTCCCGGCCCCGGGGCGCGCCGTTGTAGCCCGTGGATACGATCTCATCGTTGCGGACGATGATGGCTCCGTACTGCGAACGGCCGCAGGTGGAGCGCTCCATCACCGTCTCGGCGATGTCGAGATAATAGTTTTCCTTGTCGATCCGTGCCATGGCTTGAATCTCCTAAATCAAAAAGTTTTGCTCATTATACCACAGGTTTTTTTAACTTTCAAGCATAAATCACAAAATATGCGGGTTTTTCTCGACAAAAACCCGCATATTTTGTGTTTTTTCCTCCACTTTTGACCGAAAACAGCATGGGCGGAGCGAATTATGGCGCACGCTGTGCGCCGCTACAGCAGGGGAAGCGCTCTGGGCAGGTATTCGCCGCTGTGATCGTCCAGGATCTCGCCGTTCTCCACGGCCAGGCGGCCCCGGAGCCAGACCTGCCTGATGGAGCCGTTGACGGGAAAGCCCTCATAGGGGTTGTAGTCCACGTTGGTCACAAGCTCGGCGGCATGGATCGCGTGTTCGCCGTTTGGATCGTAGAGGACCAGGTCGGCGTCGAAGCCCTCCCGGATCGCGCCCTTTCGGCCCCAAAGGCCGTAGAGCTTCGCGTTGTTGGCGCTGAGGACCTCGGCAAGCTTTTCCTTCGTGATCCGGCCCGCGGCCACGCCGTAGCTGTACATGAGCCCGAAGCGGGTCTCCACGCCGGGGAGACCGCCGGGGATCTTCGTGAAGTCTCCCCTGCCCATGTCCTTCTGGGCCAGGGTGAAGGAGCAGTGGTCGGTGTTGACGGTCTGGATCTCCCCGGCGGCCAGCCCCCGCCAGAGAGCGGCCTGGTCCGCGGGCTTCCGCAGAGGCGGGGCGCAGACGTAGCGGGCCCCTTCGAAGTCGGGCAGGCTGTACCAGCGATCCTCCAACAGCAGGTATTGGGGGCAGGTTTCCACGAAAACCTTCTGCCCCCGGGCCCGGGCGGCGGCGATCTCGGCCAGGGCCGGGACGCAGGTGGTGTGGACGGTGATCACCGGCGTGTCGGCCAGAGCGGCCAGCTTCAGAAGCCGGCCCACGGCCTCGGCCTCCGCCAGAGCGGGACGGCAGCGGGGATGGGAGGCGGGGCCCAGCTCTCCGGCGGCCTTCCGATCCGCGATCAAGGCGTCGATGACCCCGGCGTTTTCACAGTGGACCCCCGCGATGGCCCCCAGCTCCCGCAGGGCGCGGAGGGCCTCGTAGACCGGGCCGTCGCCGATCATCATGGCGGGATAGGTCAGATACATCTTAAAAGAAGTAACGCCCTGGGCGATCATGGACGGGAGCTCGGCGCGGATGGCCGGATTCCAGTCGTCGATGGTCATGTGGAAGCCGTAGTCGCAGGCGGCGCGGCCCTCGGCCTTTCGGTGCCAGAGCTCCAGGCCGTGCTGAAGGCTCTCGCCCTTGTTGGGGCAGGCGAAGTCCACAACGGCGGTGGTGCCGCCCCGGAGGGCCGCCCGGGTGCCGGTGCGGAAATCGTCGGCGGTGGTGGTGTTGGCCACGTCCAGGTCGAAGTGGGTATGGGCGTCGATGGCTCCCGGGAACAGCAGCAGGCCCGTGCAGTCCACGACCCGGGCGTCCGGGCTCTCGATGTGATCGGCGATGAGTTTGATCTTGTCGCTGCAGATCAGTACGTCGGCGGTCCGGGAGCCGTCGGCGTTGACGACGGTGGCGTTTCGGAACAGCGTTTTCATTGACATCGCTCCTTTTCCCGTTTATCATAAAAATATTATATCATATACCGCAATCGCTTGCAACTTTTTTCCGGCTTCAGGCGTATATAGGGTACCTGCGCAGGAAACAAACGGCCCGCCTGCAGCGTCGGCAAGACGCTGGCTCAGACGGGCTGGGACACGGAGGTGATCGCTTGCAGGACAAAGCTTTATTGGAGCAGTGGTATCGCGACAATTTCCGAACGGTCTGGAACGTCTGCCTGAGCTTTCTGAAAAACCCGGCGGACGTGGAGGACACGGTCCAGGAGAGTTTTCTCCGGCTGGCCCGGGAGGACCGGGTCTTTACCGACGGCGAACACGTCAAGGCCTGGCTCATCCACACCGCGAAAAACGTCTGCCGCGATGAACTGCGGCGGCATCGGCGGCGGGAGCTTCCCCTGGACGAGGCCCGGAACGCCGCCGCCCCCGCCCCGGAGATCGACGAGACCCTGACCGCCCTGCGAAGCCTGCCGGAAAAGTACCGGACGGCGATCTACCTGTACTACTACGAGGGCCTGCCCGTGGAACGGATCAGCCGCCTGCTGGGCCGGCGCGAGAGCACCGTCCGCAGCGACCTCCGCCGGGGCCGGGCAGCCCTGAAAAAGCTGCTGGAAAGGAGTTCAACATGAAAAACGATAAAATCGTACAAGCCTATGACAGGGCCGCGCCGGACTTGCAGACCGAAGCCCGGATCTGGGCCGAAGTAGCCCGGGCTGCAGAGCGGACGGAGGCGCGGAGCACAAAGCGGCACCCCGTTCTGCGGCGTGCCCTGCTGGCGGCGGCCTGCGTGGCCCTGCTGGCGGGTCTGGTGACGGCAGGCTACGCGGCCTACGAAAAGTGGAAGCTGCCGGAGCCGGAACCCTATACGCTTGACCCGGAGCACGGCAACATTTCCGTGCACACGGAGCAGATCTATCCCGCCGTCCCGACGGAGGACGGCGCCCCTGCGACACAGACCCCGGAGCCCGGGACCGAAACGCTCTCCGACGCCTGGTTTATCCAGCGAGGCCGGGAGATCCTTGCAAAGGCCGGGATCGAGGCGATCACCGACGACGCCGTCACGGTCCGGCGGCAGAAGCATCTGTACTGGAATCGGGAGGAGGTCGAGGTCTCCTATCCCGACGGGGAAGACGGGATCGAGGTCGTGTTTGACGCCGAGCGCGGCGTTTTCCTGGGGATGACCGGGATCCGCTGGGTCCTCTCCGATACGGCGGCCTGCCGGACCCAGGCGGAGGCCGACGAACTGGCCCGGCGCTATTACGAATCCCTGCCCGTGGAGCAGGGCTACGTGATGACCTCCTGCGAGAAGTACGACGAGCAGTTCTGGTCCTACGACTTCTGCCGGGAGGTGGAGCCGGGGCTGTACTCCTGGTACGAGTGCGTCCGGGTCTCTATCAATCCCGTGGCCGGGACCCTGGAGGACTGCGTGGTATTTTACGTCCCTCTGCTGGACGACCACGAGCCCGACGACGTCCCGCTGACCGGGGAGGAGGCCGTGGAGAAGGTCCGGGAAAAGGGCTTCGACCTGGACGGCTGCGACTCGGTAACCGTCGAAAAGGTAGTGGGCCTGCCCAACTGGATGTTCACGGACCACGCCGACGTCGGTCTCCAGGCCTCCGACGTGAGCCGACTGTGCTGGAAGGTGACCTTTGAAAAGGATCACGGGGAGTTCAACACGGTGACTTACGTCCTGGTGGACTGCTACACCGGCGAGCTCCTGGGCGGCGACACGACAGGCTGAATGAAACAACGTGCAAACGCGGCAATTTCCGGAAATGGAAATTGCCGCGTTTGCGTTTTTTTGGCGCACGCTGTGCGCCGCTACGGCGCGGAGGCGTACAGCTCCTCCAGCAGTTCGGCGGTGACGGAGCCGGGGGCGTTGTAGATCACTGTCCCGTTACGGTCCAGGACCACCGTGTGGGGCAGCACGTTGGAGGCGCCCAGCAGGGCGCTCACGGTCCCGTCCCCGTCCACGGCGAAGGGAAGGTCGAAGTCCGTCTCCGCCAGCCAGGCGGGGACGTCCTCGGTGATCATGGGGCCGTGGATCGCCAGGACGGCGGCGTCCGGGTGGGCGGCGGCAAAGGTTTCGAAAATGGGAAGTTCCTTCACGCAGGGGCCGCACCAGGTGGCCCAGACGTTCAGGATCACGACTTTCCCCCGGTGCTCCGAGAGGGTGAAGGCCGCGCCGTCAAGCGTTTCGATCGAGAAGTCCGGCAGGGTCCGGCCCACGGCGTTCCCAAGCTCGGCGCTCTGGGTTTCAGCCGGGGCGGGCGCGGGCGCACCGGGATCCAGGAAGTTGAAATAAATCAGCGCCCCGGCTAAAATCGCCAGAGCGAGAGCCCAGGCAACGAGTCTCCGTCGCCGGGAGCGTTTCGTTTGCGCAGCTTGCGGGGCGTCGAGGGCGCCGCCCCCTACGGCCGTTTCGACAACGGACGCCTCATTTTGCACTTTGCATTTTGCATTTTGCATTCCCGCCAACACATAGCTCCCGGCCCGGAAGCGGATGGCGGCCTCGGGGCATCTGTCGATGCATTTGCCGCAGGCGACGCACTCCCGGTCCCCGACCCGGCGGATGTCCACGGGGCAGACGGCCCGGCAGACGCCGCAGTCGGTGCAGCGCTCCCGATCCAGTTTCACGCCCACCAGAGCCAGGCGGGTCATCAGACTGTAGAGCGCCCCCAGGGGACAGAGGAAGCGGCAGAAGGGCCGATAGATGAACACACAGGCGATCAGGGTCAGGATCAGGATCGTCAGCTTGCCCGCGAAAAGCGGGCCGAGCATAACCCGGAGCGCCCCGTTGTTCGGGTGGAGTATCAGAGCAAGCGCGCCCTCCAGGGTCCCGGCTGGACAGACGTACTTGCAGAAAGCAGGCAGCGGCGTCTGCCGGAAGGCAAAATACAGGGGGATCCCCAGTGCCAAAACGGCCAGAAGGACGTATTTCACCCAGCTCAGGGCCCGGGTGAGGCGTCCTTTTTTCAGCTTGGGAGACGGGATTTTGTGCAGCAGCTCCTGGATCAGCCCGAAGGGACAGAGCCAGCCGCAGATCGTCCGGCCCAGGGTCAGGCCAAAGAGCAGCAGAACGCCGATCACGTAAAAGGCCGGACGCTTGGCGGAGGCCGCCACGGCGTTTTGCAGGGCTCCCAGGGGGCAGGCTCCCACGGCGGCGGGACAGGAATAGCAGTTGAGCCCCGGCACGCAAAGGCCCTTGGTCTTCCCCGTATAGATCTCGCCTTTGACGAAGCCCTTCAGGTTGGCGTTATAGAGCAGGGCCGCGTAGAGCTGGACC
Organism: uncultured Clostridia bacterium; assembly: GCA_947164825.1. Lineage (GTDB taxonomy): Bacteria > Bacillota > Clostridia > Oscillospirales > Oscillospiraceae > JAFRPC01. The sequence goes on along the minus strand of CAMUYE010000002.1, from coordinate 30,494 downwards.
AGGCGGCGGGTGGTGGGGCGGCGGAGCCGCTTACGTTCGCGTTTATCCAAGGCCGATACACTCCGTACAGATGTTTGCGGCCTTGACGAAGACGTCCCGCAGGCCGCCGTTGAGAACGCCGAGAACGATCAGCGCCAGGGCCAGAAGCAGCAGTCCGCCCCGCAGCAGAACGGCGCGGTTCATCCGTCCAGCCTCGTGACGGTGATGGAGATCTCGTCGCCTTCGGCCTTGACGAAGATCTCGTCGCCGCCCTCAAAGTCGTACCCCTCGGGCAGAGAAAGGACCTGGACCCGGTAGGCATAGGGCTCGCCCCGGAATTCGGCCTTGCCCTGGTCGTCGCAGATCACGGAAGCGCAGGCCTCCTCCGTGCAGAAATTCAGCACGCAGCCGGGCACGGGCTTTCCGTTCTGGTCGGTAATGACAACCTTATAAACAGCCTTCTCCTCAGTGCTTTGACCTCCGAGATAGGTATCGAAGACCTCCCTGGCCTCCTGCACGGAATCCATGGAACCCACGGTCATCCACAACACGGTCCGGCTGCGGTCCACCAGGATGCTGGTGGGGATGGCGGAAACGCTGAAGGTCGCGGCAAGATTGTTTTTCTCGTCCCGGCCCATGGGGAAGCTGAGACTTTTCTCCTTGGCGATCCCCCGAATCACTGCCAGGGTATCCTCGTTCTCCACGGAGAGGGCCAGGATCTCCACCCGATCGCCGTACTCCCGATAGGCTTGCTCCAGGAATGGGAACTCCATGTTGCAGGGAGGGCACCAGCTGGCCCAGAGGTTGATCAGGACCAGCTCGTGATCCTTCAGAGCCTCGGAGAGGATAAACGTACCGTGGTTGGCGGTCTCCACGGAAAAGTCCGGCAGGGTGAAGCCGACCTTTCCCCGGCCGGTCAGAGAGGACCAGTCGGCGGGGCCGGGGCCGTCGGCGGAAACGCTGGGCACCGGGGCGATCTCCGCGGTTGTGGTTGCAGGCGCCTCGGTCTCGACGGGCGTGTCAGAAAACAGGCCGCAGGCCGTAAACAGCAGCAGCACGGCCAGCAGGGTGCAGGTGATGGCATACAGACGTTTCATGTTCGTTCCTCCTGGTTCAATCAAGGATTCATCAGTTTTCGGATGGATTTGACCAAGCGTCCGGCGGCGAGGTCGTCCAGGTCGATGACCCGGATCTGCAGCTCTCCGGCGCGGTTGCGCACAGCGGCGCCGGCGCGCTCGGCCGTGATGACGGCGGCCCGGGCGATGCCGCCGCCGAAGCGGTCCCGCAGGATGGCAAGCTCGTTGAGGGCTTCGGTCTTGAGCTCTCCGGTTTTGCAGCTCAGGAACACGGGCGTGACGCCCCGGGTGCACATGACGTCCAGCTCGTTGGAGACGGCGTCGCGCTTGGCGCTCCCCTCCCAGTCCACCACGGCGCTGAGCCGCACGTCGTCGAACAGCCCGGTATCGAGGCAGCTCTTCCAGACGTAGAGCTCCAGCACGCTGCCCACGTCCCGCAGCCACTGGCGGATCTGGGCGTCCCGGAAGGAAAAGCGGACGCCGGACTCCCGGTCGATGGACAGCTCCGAGAGGAAGCCGATCCGCTCCAGATCGCGCAGCGCCTTTTCCGGGGCGTCGATCATGCTCCCCCGCTCTCCTTTGACGCTGTAAGGGCCGCTGGCGTTCAGCGAGGGAACAGCGTCCGGCTCCGTGGGGGACAGGCGCTGGATATAGCCCACGATCCGGACCCAGTTTTTGCGATGCGCCAGGTACAGGCGGAAGAAGGGTTCCGCATCCGACCGATAGGCAGGCAGGACCGCGTTGTCCGCCCGGCCGGGCCGGACCGCGCCGCCCGCCATGCGGAAGCAGTCCTCCACCGAGTAGACCAGCGAGCAGGGCAGGCTGTCGGCGAAGGCGGCGTTGCGGATATTGAAAAAGCAGTTTTTCCGGCGGCTGTAGGTGAAGGCCGGGATGCCGCTTTCGGCGCCGAGAAGTCCCGCCGCGTAGAGCACCGCGTCGGTGCCGCCGGTGATGTCCACGGCGCAGTCCGGGTTGGCCGCCGCGATCCGGCGCAGGGTCCTGAGGATGGCGTCGGCCTGGTAGACGTCCGCCTTGACGAACTGCAGCTCAATCTCCTGGCCCCGATGGGTGAAATAGTCCCGCAGCCGCTTTTGCAGCGCGTGATCCCGCGCCACCCGCTTCGGGCAGACATAGACCACCCGCTCCGGCCGGAAGGTCTCCGCGCCGATGACGTTTTCCAGCGGCCGCTCGTCGTAGAGCTCAATCAAAGTTTGCATAGAAAGGCCTCTTTATCGGATAGGATCTGATTACTGCCCAAGCAGCAGGCCGATGCCGCACAGGATGGCCAGATGGGCCGGATAAAACCACTGATAGCAGCGGTGCAGGACGCGGTTTTTCGGCCCCCGCCCCCCATGATAAGCCGCGAGGAGGGGGATCAGGATCGCGTGAGGGATATTATACCACTTCATGGCGCGCAGCATGCTCCAGCTCGCGGCCGGACTGCCGAAATCGGCGCGGGCCCACATGTAAAAACCATAGTAGACGCACATCACGGCCAGGACGCCCAAAAACCGCCCGCCGTAGTCCCAGGTCTCGCAGCGCTCCAGATAGACCGAGCTGGCAAGAACCATCAGCACACCGGCCGGGCCGTAGTCGGTGTTGACAAACCCGGCCAAGGCCATGGCAAGCAGCCAGATCCCGCAGCGCAGCAGCGGCCTGACGCGGTAGGACTCGGAAAGCCAGAGGCCCAGGAAGCTGAAGAGCAGGGTGAAGATGACGCTCTGGTATTCGGGATAAACAAACGTGCCGTGATCGAGAAAATCGAAGGGGAGCTCGCTGAAAACAGCCAGGGCCGCCAGCAGAACCAGGTGCTTTTTCACCCGCTCCGGATCGTTCCGGAGGTGGCGGAAGCCCTCGGCCAGCAGGAAGGCGTAGATCGGGAACGCGAAGCGGCCCAGGGTCCGCATGAGGATGTAGAGGTCCCCGCTGATGAGCTTGTGATCGTGGAGCAGAATGCCCGTGTGGTCGATCAGCATGGTGATCACCGCGATGATCTTGAGGACGAAGGCGGTCATGGCCGCGCCTCCCTTCCGTTTGATGCGTTGATGCGCTCAGACGCCGTAGACCGCCATGCCAAGCGCGGCGGCAATGGCGATCAGGGCGATGGGCGACAGCTTCTTTTTGAAGACCGGCTTGAAGCCGAAGTAGATCCCTCCCAACGCCAGGGTCAGGAGAACAGCCGTAAGATCCGGCGTTCCGCCCTTCAGGCAGTTGGACGCCAGCATCTCCAGCGCTGTGGCGAGGATCAGGCCGGTGACGCAGGCCTTCAGACCCAGCAGCAGCGCCTTGACCCAGGGATTCTCCGTAAAGCGCCGGAGGACGGCCATCAGGGCCAGGATGATCAAAAAGGCGGGCAGAACCACGGCGAAGGTGGCGACAATGGCCCCGGGGACGCCGGCCTGGCTGCTGCCGATGTAAGTCGCCAGGTTTACCATAATCGGGCCCGGCGTGCTTTCGCTGACTGCGATGACGTAGGAAAGCATCTCCTCCGTCATCCAACCATGGGAGAGGACCACTTCCCGGATCAGGGCCACCGCCGCGTAGCCGCCGCCGAAGGAAAAGCAGCCCACACGCAGAAAGCCGAGAAAGAGTTCCAGCAGGATCATCGCTTTCCCTCCCCTCTCCGCTGCGCGGCAAAGACCGCGAGGCTGACCGCCGCCGCCGCGAGCATCAGCACCACGGAGGACAGGCGGAGGGCTCCGAAATTGACCAGCAGCATCACTGCCAGGCTGACAAGGAGAATCGCCAGGGGCAGGGGCTTCCGGGGCAGGCGGCGCAGCAGCCGCAGACCGGCGTCAAGGATCAGGACGCTGACGGCGAGCTTGATGCCCTGAAACGCGCTGGCAACGGCCCGGATCTCCAGAAAGCGGTCGAGGAAGCGGGAAATGGCAAAGATGACCAGGAAGGACGGCAGGACCATGCCCAGGGTGCCGATGATCGCCCCGGGAAGTCCCCCCTGCCGGGCGCCAACGAAGGTGGCGCAGTTGATGGCGATGGGGCCGGGGGTGGATTCCGCCACCACCACAAGCTCGTCCATCTCATCCCGGGTGATCCAGCCGCGCCGATCCACGCAGGCGTCTTCAATGATGGAGATCATGGCGTAGCCGCCGCCGAAGGTGAAGAGGCCCACCTTGAAAAAGACGGTGAAAAGCTGCCAAAGCAGTTTTGAGCGTTTCATGGCTTAGTTCGTCTCCTCCCCGCTTTCCTCCATGAAGATGTCAATCAGTGGATAGAGGGCCAGGTAGGGATCCGGAACGGGGCGGATCTCCGCGCCGAGCTCCAGGATCTGATCCGGAGCCTCGGCGGCCTCGGGCCAGGCGGGCAGGCCCTCGCCGTTGGGATCTCCGGTGCGGATGAAGTTTACATAATATTTCATCATCGTCCGGGACAGCGCGGCGTCCTCCGCGTCGTAGTTTTTGGGATGCTTATCCAGGTTGCCGTAGAAATAGGGCAGCTCCCCGGCGTGGTTGGAGCCCAGACCGCAGTTGTCCTTGGTGAAGTAATAGGAATAGACCGGCACGCCCTGAGCCTGCAGCAGCCTGGCCCAGTTGTAGTGGCTGTAGGCAAACCAAGCAGCGGAGACCGCCTGATCGTAGGAGCCTTTGGCCGTGCCGCCGGCGTCGATCAGGTACTTGTAGTACGGAACCTGTTCTGCCGGGGGGAAGGCGGCCGCCGCGGCCTCGGCTTGGCTGCCGTAGAGCTTGCGCAGCTTCTCCACGTAGTTTTCCGCGTCCACCTTGGTCATCATGCAGAAGAAGTCCGCCTCGTGGACGTTGAAGCCCTGGAGCAGGGCGGTCTCGTGGTTTTCGCCCTTTTGGTATGTCAGGTACGGCTGCTCCGGGATGGCCCAGCCGTCTGCCGTCAGGGAATCATTGCTGTGTTTCGTATGGACCAGCTTCTCCGCCGGGACAAGCCGGAGTTCGGCGAGGTCGTCAGCTCCGAATTCGGCGCGAATGGCCGCGCCGGTTTTCAGCGCCTCGGAGAGGGGGCGGAAGCTGTGGTACGGCGTCTTTGCGGTGACGCCGCTGGACTCGGCAATCGCCCGGACAAACAGCCCCCGGCTCAGGGGAGAAACACAGAGGGCGTTGACGCAGGAGGCGCCGGCGGATTCTCCGGCCACCGTAACCTGTTTTGGGTCGCCGCCAAAGGCGGAAATGTTGTCCCGCACCCATTCCAGGGCCCGGATCTGATCCAGCAGGCCGTAGTTGCCGGTAGTCCCGTTGGGAGACTCGGCAGCCAGCTCTTCCCCGGCCAGGAAGCCGAAAACGCCGAGCCGATAGCCCAGGTTCACCACCACGATCCCCTCCCGGGCCAGGGCTTCGCCGTTATACTCGCTGTAGGAGGGCTGGCCGGAGGTCAGGGAGCCGCCGTGGATATAGACCAGAACCGGCAGACCGGATACGTCTCCCGCGGGTTTCCAGATGTTGAGGTAGAGGGAGTCCTCGCTCATGGCCTCGATCCAGTTGTCCCGGAGGCTGAACTCGTAGGTGTGATAGCCGAAGATCTGCATCAGGGAGTTTATGACCGGATGGTTCCGGGGCTGCATGGACATGGGCGCGAAGGTATTGCAGGCCCGGACGCCTGTCCAGTGCTCCGGGGGCTCGGGCTCTTTCCAGCGGAGCGCTCCCACGGGGGGCTTGGCGTAGGGGATGCCCGCATAAACCTCCACTTCCCCGTCTTCGGTGCAGACGCCGGTGAGCTGTCCCTCTTCCACCGTGACCACGCCGGTGATCACAAGATTCTTCCCTGTCACGGCGGGAACGCAGCGCTCCGGAGGGCCGGAAAGCTTGAACAACACGCCGATAAGGCAGATCCCGGCCAGGAAGACGCCCAATCGGGGCAGAAAGCGGGCCTCAGGCAGGATCCTGATCCGCAGCAGGACCCAGCCGATCAGCAGGATCAGCAGCAGGGCCCAGCCCCAGAGGGTGTTTTTTCCCAGTTCAAAGAGGACCAGGGAGAGAAGGGTGATCAGAACGAAGAAGATCCAGAACCCAACGGTCCTCGGACGTTTTCCTTTTTTCATGGCGGGCGTCTCCTTTTCGGGGGATCGGGCTGCGCGGGCGCGAGGTCAGCCGATCAGTTCTATGATGATTTTTACGGTCAGAAGCAGGATCACGATCAGAATCACGGGGCGGACGATCTTCGCACCGTTTTTGATGGCAAGACCTGAGCCGAGGTAATGCCCGGCAATGGAAAAACACGCGGCGATCAGGCCCACGCCGATGAGCACTTTCCCGGCCAGCAGAGAGGTGGCCAGCGCGCTGAGATTGGAGGAGAGATTGGCAATCTTGACATTGCCCGATGCGGTGCGCACGTCTAACTTGCCCAAGGCGCAGAAGGCCAGCAGGAGGAAGGTCCCGGTGCCCGGCCCGTAGAAGCCGTCGTAGACCCCGATCACCAGAGAGGAACCCCAGACCGCCAGCCGACGCTTCGGGAGGGACAGCTCGCCCCGGGTCTCCGGGAGGCTCTTCTTTCGCAGCAGCACCGCCGCGGCCAGCGGCAGGACCAGGAGCAGCACGTATTTCAGGATGCGCTCATCCACCAGGAGCTGGAGCTTCGTGCCGACAAACGCTCCCCCAATGGCCAGAAGCGCCGAGGGGAGCGCAAGGCTCCAATCCACATAGCCTTTTTTGAGATAGCGGGCAGTGGAGACGGCGGTGCCGATACAGGAGGACATCTTGTTGGTCCCCAGGGCAAAGTGGGCGGGAAGCCCCGTCAGCAGGTAAACCGGCACCGAGATGATGCCGCCGCCTCCGCCGATCCCGTCCACGAAACCGGCGGCAAAGACGCCCAGGCCGATGAGCAGGACGACCCAAAGAGGATAGCCGTTGATCACGGAGCTCCCTCCTCTGATTTATGTTATGTAAACTATCTTGTTTATGTCAACTATTTTGCGTTATGTTAACTAATCTACCAGCGGTTCTCCACGTATTCGCAGAAGGCGTAGAGATCCCGGATCTCCAGCACCGTCCCGTCGTCCAGGGTCACGGATCCGCTCCATAGGCCGTGGACCTGGTGAGAGTGCATCCGCATGGCCAGGATATTGAGATCCGTGTGGTGGTCGAAAAAGGGGCGCATGGTCAGCCGGAAGCGTCCGTCCTGGGAGGCAAATTCCCAGGGCTCCATGTATTTGTCGGGCTTGGGGAAAGTCTTCACGTCCACCGGGCCGAATTTGTGGGCCTTGCCGTCATAAAACACGCAGGTCTCCGTGGCGTTGGACTCGTCGCCGATGCCCCAGGTGATCTCAAATCCGAACAGGTGTTCCCTGCCGTCAGGGCCGGGGACCCGGCCGGAACCGTTGCCCCAGTACCAGACCAGGCGGTAGGGCGTGCAGACCCGGCCCCAGTCCAAAACCGTGAAGGTATCGGTCTTTTCAAAGGACCAGCTTTGCTCCCCCATGCGGAAGACGCCCTCGGTGGGCATGCAGTTCTGCTTGGTGGTCATGAAATAGCGGTCCGGCCTTCCCTCGAAGGGCAAAACCGTGGTGATATTTTCCTGCTCCGGAAGGATGTCCATGGTAAACGCGGCGGAAACGTCCCCAAGCTCGAAGCGCAGGCTCCTGCGCTCCGGCTCCGTGACGGTCTCAAAGACGGACTTTCCGACTTCCATGCGGACCCTGCCGGGCACGTCGCCCTTGGAGGGCAGGACGTACTTGTCCTTGCCGCCCAGGAAGGGGGCCATCTTGGAGCAGAGGGTCTTCCCCTCTTTCAGGTCCACCAGCACCGCCGAGGCGTAGCCCCCCAGGGAGATGTTGGCGAAGCTGATCTGCACCATGTAATGTCCGTCGGAGATCTGGTAGAAGTCCCACTCCTTCCGGCGCAGGGGATGGCGGACCCGGCTCCGGTCGTAGTCGAAGACGTTGTGCCGGGCCCAGCCCGCGGCCAGGAGCCGTCCATCGGGCCCCAGCAGCTCCGCGGGTTCCTTGTATTCCCGCTGTTCAGAGCGGAAGTCCGTTTCCAGCCAGCTTTTGTAGGTACGGTTCATACTTCTCACCAATTACAGGCTCCGGGCCACCAGCTCCAGCATCTCGGCCATGAGCTGCCGCCGCTCCTCCAGGACGTTGAAGATCCCGTCCTCGGAGAGGACACCCCGTTTGAGCTCGGCGGGCAGGCGTCCCGCCTCGTCGTCCTCAAAATCCTGTTTCCAATCCTCGCCGCTCAGATATTCGTCCAGCTCGGCGCAGAGGGGCGCCGCCTTCTCAAAGGCCTCCAGGGCCCGGGCCAGGATCTCGTTGGTCTTGTCCGCCCGGTCCAACAGAATTTCAAACTTCTCAATTCGTTCCGTCTGTGTCATGGTGTTTGCCTCCTATGGTTGAAGTGTGTTCAGGTATTCCTCTTCGGTCAGGATCCGGACGCCGTTTTCCCGGAGCAGGGCGGCGAAGACGCCGTCGCCGGGAACCCGGGTGTGGGTGAAGCTTCCGTCGTAGATGACGCCCTTGCCGCAGGAGGGGCTGCGGGCTTTGAGTACGGCGCAGCTGCAGCCGTGAATCCGACAGAGCTCCAGGGCTCGCTCCGCGCCCAGGCGAAAGGCCTCGGTCAGGTCCTCCCCCGCCGCGTTGACGACCCGCCCGTCGGGCAGGCGCTCGCTGGGGATCCGGGGCGTGGGCAGGCCGCCCAGGACCTCGGGGCAGACGGGCAGGGCCTCGCCCCGGGCCGTCAGCTCCGTCAGAGTCGTAACGGTGTTGGCCCCGCCGTCATACCGGCATGGGATCCCTGCAAGGCAGGCGCTGATCAGGATCACACGGACGTCCCCCTCTCTCTGTTGGGCCTATTGTTTTTATTATACAGTTTTCCGCGGGGAATTACAAGAACTGTATTGCTTTTTTTCTGCTCTATGGTATACTGAGAACAGAAACACAAATTCGGATTTGTAGAGCTCTCGCCGTAGGGGCCGGCGTCCCCGACGGCCCGCACGTATCAGATAACGGCATGTTCGGGGCGTCGGGGACGCCGCCCCCTACGGCGCTACAAATCCCGATTTACACAATCCCACGAACCGTTTTGCATTTTGCATTTTGCGCTTTGCATTTTGCATTCTATTCTCGGAGGTGTCCGCTATGTTCTTTGACGTCGGCGGCGTTCGGCTGAACGCCAAGCTGGAAACGCCGGACAATGAGGAGGAGAAAAGTCCCCTGCTGATCCTCACCCATGGCTTCACGGGCCACATGGAGGAGCCCCATATTCTCGGCGCGGCGAAGGCGGCCCGGGAGGCGGGATACGCCGTGCTCCGGGTGGAGCTCTACGGCCACGGCCACAGCGGCGGCAGCTTCCGCGACCACAATATCCGGATCTGGGTGGAAGAGCTGACCGCGATCATCGACCGGATGCGGCGGCTGGACTTCGTATCGAAGATCTACCTCTCGGGCCACTCCCAGGGCGGTCTGGCCGTCATGCTGGCGGCAGCGGAGCGGAAGGACGCCGTCGCGGGGCTGATCCCCCTCTCCCCTGCCTGGGTGATCCCCGCCATGACCCGGATGGGCAACATGCTGGGCCAGCCCTTCGACCCCGACAACATTCCCGAGGAGGTCCCCCTGGGCAGCGGCGTGAGCCTGAGCGGCAATTATTTCCGCGTGGCCCAGTCCATCGAAGTGGAGCCCGCGATCCGGGCCTACGAGGGCCCGGTGCTGATCGTCCAGGGCACCGCAGACGAAACCGTCCCCTACCCCTTTGCGGAGCAGGCCGCGGCCCTCTACAAGCACTGCACCCTGGTCCCCGTGGAGGGGGACACCCACTGCTTCGACCGGCATTTGGAGAAGATGTGCGCCGCGGTCCGTGATTGGCTCGAAGCCCGTGATCGGGATTCCGCAGGCGCGTCCGGACTCTGAAAGGGAGGAACATGATGTCGAAAAAACGGATCGTGTGCTATGCGCTTTGCGCTGCCGCGCTTCTTGCCGCCGTGGTCTTCTTCATCGTGAAGCAATCGCTCAAAACGGAGGCCCCCTCCGCGCCTGAAACCGAATCCAGCGCAGCCTTTCAGCACATGAAAAACATGACGCAGGAGGAGCTGATCGCGGCCCTCGAGCAGATCACGGACGAACAATTGATCGAGCTCGCAAACCAGCCAAAGCTGCAGCTGACCCGGGATCGGCGGGAATTCGACAGCTTCTCCGTGGATTTTCTGGAGGGTGAAAACGGCTATCCCGGCGAAATGTGGTATGAGGGCAATATCTGGCTGTCGGGCTCCGTCTCTTCTCTGGAACAGGCGGAGGAAATCGCCTGGGATTTTGCAGGATCCGACTCCTATTCCGAGTATCACGTGGAATATATCGGGGAGAACGATCTGTACTATCAGTTCCGGGTCGTCCAGGGCCCCTTCGCGTATCGGATCAATTTCTATAAGGACAGCGTGATCAAATTCACAAAGGGTGATTCCGACTACTACGGAGGAAAAACGCACTATTCCTTCCGGGACGTTGTTTTTCAGAAGCTCGACTATGAAACCGTTCTGACCGTAATGGATCTGGAGAACCCCAACGCCTTTTTCCGCTGTTTTGAAGAAACGGACCGCGCGTATTTCTATACCCAGTACAAGTTGAATGGGTCCGGCGGAGACTGGGGCATAGAAGACACGGTCGGCCTGATAAAAACCGTTACGAAAATCAGCAAAGAGACCGGAACGATCGAAATCGATTCGACGGTGATCAAAGAACCGATCCCCATCCCCGGCACCGCTCAATAAGGCGAAAAAACATCCCCCCGGCCGCCTTCCCATAAGGGAGAAGGCGGTCGGGGGGATTTGCGCATTTCTACTGCTCCATCATCAGATTGATGATCTCCTTGTCGGTCTGCTCCATGCCGCAGCGGGCCAGGCGGCCCACGGTGGCGATGGTGTTCTCCACGCCCTTCTTGACGATGCCGTCGCCGCCGAAGAACTGGTTGCCGTCCTCGTACATGGCAAGACCCAGAAGCCCGGCGTCCACCGCGGCGGCGATCTTGGCGGCGCAGCTGGCCTTGGCCCCGTCGCAGATGATCCCGGAGGTGACGGCCACGGCGTTGACCACCGTGTGGGCGATCATCTCGAAGCGGCCGCCCTTGAGCCAGGCCACGCCCGCCCCCGCGCCGACGCCGGCGCTGACCGCGCCGCAGTAGGCGGACAATCTGCCGATGCCGGTTTTCAGGTGGGTCGTGATCAGGTTGGACACGCAGAGGGCCCGCAGCAGTTCCTCGTGGGAGAAGCCCATCTCCCGGGCATAGACGATGACCGGGACGGAGGCCGTGATGCCCTGGTTGCCGGAGCCGGAATTGATGACCACGGGCAGTTCGCAGCCGTTCATCCGGGCGTCGCTGGCTGCGGCAGCCCAGGCGCGCATCTTATAATTGATATCGTATTCCCGGCCTCGAAGGACGGTCTTTCCGATGTTGGCGCCGTAATTGCCCCGCAGGCCCTCGGCGGCGATGGCCATGTTGTATTCGATCTGCCGCTCCAGCGTCTCCCGCACGTCCTCCAGGTTCACGGAGGCGGCAAAGTCGACGATGCCCTCCACCGAAAGGCAGCTCCGGTCTGTGAGCCCGTCCTCTTTGGTGACGCATTCCTTCTCCAGCAGAGTCTCGCCGTCCCGCCGGACGCAGACCAGGTTCGTGTGGTAGTCCACGATGCGGACGAAGGCGCTGTGGTCTCCGGCGAAGGCCGTGATCTGAATGTCGAAAATGTGGGGCGTATCCGCGCAGCGGACCTCGATGGGCGCCGCCTTCAAATAGGCCGCTATAGCGGCGATCTGCGCCTCGGTCACCCGGGAGAGGACCTCCAGCTCCGCCTCCGCGTCGCCCGCCACAGCACCGGCGGCGGCAGCGGCAGGGATCCCGCGCAGTCCGCCGGTGTGGGGCACCACAACGCTCTTGACGTTCTTGATGATGTTTCCGCTGACCTCGATCAGCAGGCGCTCCGGGACCGCGCCCAGGACGGAACGGGCCTTGGCGCTGGCGTAGGCGATGGCAATGGGTTCGGTACAGCCCATGGCGGGGCGGAGCTCCTCCTTGAGGATGCTGACGTACTGTTCGTAACAGGGATCACAGTGCTTCATGGTCTTTCTCTCCTGCCTGTTCGGTATCATATTCGCCGTATTCGCAGCCCACGTGGGCGGTTTCGAGTTCGTCGACAAGGACCTGCTTCCCGTCTTCCTTCTCATAAAGCCGGACCGTGCCCCAGCCGCTGCCGCCGTTCCAGAGACGGTTGTGCTTCTTGCTCCCGTCCGGGGCCTCATAGTTGACCAGCAGCATCTCCCGCTTGCGGCAGAAGATTTCCGTCTCCATCACCGCGTGAAGGTTCTCCTGCCGGACCTTCCAGTGGACCAGCTCGTCCTCCTCGGCGAAGGAGAATTCCGTTTTGACGTTCAGCCAGAGGTGGGAGAAGTTGAAGTCGTACTCCTTGCCCTCGTAGCAAAGCACCCCCAGCAGACGGCGGTCCAGCGGGACGAAATAGATTTTCGGACGTCCGCCGCCGATGTCAAAGGCGGAGTTTTCCAGCCGCTTTCCGGTCTTTTTGCTGATCAGGTCGCTGGAGGCCAGCCAGACCCAGGGGCTGGTGAAGTCCCGGCCCCAGTTCTTGTCGGCGTAGCCGAAGCTTCGCTCCGGGCTGACGGTGTAGCGCCGCCCGTTGAAGCAGAGCTCTCCGGCATAGGCCGTCTTCATGCCCTCGGCGTGCCAGTACATGGCAAAGGCCTCGGCGTCCCGCAGGGGCTTGCTGGCTCCGTATCCCACGTTGAAGGCGATCTGCTTGTCCAGCCGCAGATCCCAGGACAGCTCCCCGGCGTCACACATCCACTCGGGATGGGCCGCGGCCTGCTCCGGCGTGATGCGGACGCTGCCCCGCAGGGCGGTTTCGCTGGCCAGACAGTCTGCAGCCTCCACGCGGTAGGATGCCTCAGCCTGGAGCTTTATGTCCTTCCAGGCAAAGAAGCGGTGGAGCTGGCAGGCGTCCTCGCCCCAGGCGCCGGCCTTGACCATCAGATAGGAGGGCCGCTTGCCTGCCTCCCGGTTGGCCGGGAGCTGTCCGAGAACGGGCTCGTCCTCGGCCAGGGCGGGGTTGCAGAGGAAAAATTCAATAAAAAACGGCTTATCGGCCCCGGTCTCGGCGTCCTGGGCGGTGAAGGAATGCCACCACCAGTCGTAGCCGAGATGGCGCAGCGGGCCGTGCAGCATGCAGGCGTCGCGGGAGATGTCAGGGTGGTTGAACATCTTTTTCCTACTTCTTCATGGCGACGGCCTTGCGGCACTTGTCGGCCAGGACTTCGGGGGTCAGGCCGTAGTACTCCAGCACGGCGTTGGCGGTGCCGCTGCGGCCGAAGGTATCGTTGACGCCGTGGCGGATCACGGGGACGGGGCAGTTTTCCGCCAGCAGCTCGGCCACGGCTCCGCCCAGGCCGCCCAGCACGGAGGCCTCCTCGGAAGTGACGACGGCGCCGGTCTCCCGGGCGGCCTTCAGCACCAGCTCCTCGTCCAGGGGCTTGATGGTGTGCATGTCGATGACCCGGGCGGAGATGCCCTCCGCCGCCAGGATCTCCCGGGCTTTGAGGGCCATGCCCACCATGATGCCCGTGGCGATGATGCTCACGTCGGAGCCCTCGGCGACGGTGACGCCCTTGCCCAGCTCAAATTTGTAGTCCGGCAGTTCATCGGTAAAGATTTCCGTGGCGGGGCGGGCCAGACGCAGATAGGCGGGGCCCTCATAGTTCAGCAGAGCCTCCACGGCAAGACGCATCTCGTTGCCGTCGCAGGGGCAGAGCACCAGCATGCCGGGGATCTGCCGCATCAGGGCGAAGTCCTCGGTGCACTGATGGGTGGCGCCGTCCTCGCCCACGGAGACGCCGCCGTGGGAGCCCACGACGGTGACGTTCAGATGGGGATAGCCGATGGAGTTGCGGACCTGCTCGTAGGAACGGCCGGCGGCAAAGATGGCAAAGGTATTCGCGAAGGGCTTGAGCCCGGCGGCGGCCATGCCGGCGGCGATGCCGGTCATGTTGTTCTCAGCGATGCCGCAGTCAAAGAAGCGCTCGGGATAGGCGGCGGCAAAATCCTTGGTCATGGTGGCCTTGGCCAGATCGGCGTCCAGGACCACCAGCTTGGGGTACTTCTCGGCAAATTCAACCAGCGCCTTGCCGTAGGCGCCGCGGGTGGCGATCTTTCCTGCCATATCAGTTCTCCTCCAGTTCTTTGATCTTGGCCTCGAGCTCGGCCTTGGCGATGGCGAACTCATCGGCGTTGGGGGCTTTTCCGTGCCATCCGGCCTGGTTCTCCATGAAGGAGACGCCCTTGCCCTTGACGGTGCTCATCAGAATGGCGGTGGGCTTGCCCTTGATCCGGCGGGCCTCGGAGAGGGCGGCCAGGATCTGGGCGAAGTCGTGGCCGTCGATCTTGATGACGTGCCAGTTAAAGGCCTCCAGCTTCTTATCCAGGGGCTCGGTGGGCATGACGTCCTTGGTGGCGCCGTCGATCTGCAGGCCGTTAACGTCGATGAAGGCGCAGAGATTGTCCAGATCCCACTTGGCGGCGGACATGATGGCTTCCCAGATCTGACCCTCGGCGACCTCGCCGTCGCCGCAGATGGCGTAGGTGCGCCAGCGTTTGCCGGTGATCTTGGCCGTCAGCGCCATACCCACGGCGGTGGACAGGCCCTGGCCCAGGGAGCCGGTGGACATATCGACGCCGGGAATGTACTTCATGTCGGGGTGGCCGGAGAGATGGGACTTGATGGAGCGGAGCTGCTGCAGCTCCTCCACGGGGAAGAAGCCCCGCAGGGCCAGCACCGCGTAGAGCGCGGGGGCGCAGTGACCCTTGGACAGAACGAAACGGTCACGCTCCTCCCACTTGGGGTCGTTGGGGTTGACGTTCATTTCGTTGAAGTATAGGGTCGTCAGCGCGTCCGCGCAGGACAGCGAGCCGCCGGGGTGGCCGGAGGCTGCCCGATGCACCGCCTCCACCGCCAGGAGCCTTGCCTTGTAGGCCATGACAGCCAGGTCTTTTCCGTACAGTTTTTCCATGATATCCTCCCTTTATCGTTTGGTTTTCTTGTTCCCTTTTATTTGCTCTTATTCGTCTTCCGCTTCAAAGCGGCAGTTGGTTCTCCAGTAGTAGCTGATCTCCTGCATCTGATGGTATTTCTCTACCCATTTGCCGGGAATGGTGGTGCTGAGGCTGCCATCGACGCCGACCCGGCCCTTGGTGGAATAGACCGGGAAGGTCTCCATCATTTCTGCCATAGCCTGGAGATAATCGGGGCCCTTGCCCCAGCCCAGGGTGTCGAAGAGCAGGTTCATCAGGTAGCAGGGGGAGATGACCGGACCGGTCTCCAGACCTTTGCCGGAATAGCCCAGAAGCTCCCGGGCGGCGTCGTTCATCCAGATCACGTAGTCCGTGGAGTAGTAGTTGAAGAAGCCCTGCTCCGTGGACAGGTCCACGTCCATGCCGAAGCGCGCATAGGCCGAGGTGGTATAGTTGTTGACGTCCTTGCCCAGGGTCGCCTTGTGGTCGCCGAAGGTCAGCAGCACGATGGGCCGCTCACTCTGACGGAAGCGCTCCACCAGCGCCAGCAGCTCCCGGTCCCGCCTGGCGATGCAGCCCAGGTAGTTGTTCATGGCGATGCCGTCGGCGGAGGCGGCGTCCCGGAGGACGTAGCGGCCGGGGTACAGATTGCTGCTGTAATTGTAGGGGCCGTGGCCCTCGTAGGTGACGGAGAAGTTGAAGTAGGGGCCGCCGTCGGACTCCAGATGCTTCTGATACTGCTCCCAGATGCAGTCGTACAGGACGTCGTCGTCCGCGATATTGTCAGCTCCCACCAGCTCGTCGAAGCCGTCTTCCCGGAACATATAGCTCTGGAAGCCCAGGTAGCGGTTCACGTTGAGCCGGTTGTAGAACCAGCCGTTGAAGGGATGGGCGCCTTCCGTGCGATAGCCCTGCTGCCGCAGATACCAGACGTAGGAGTTGGCGGGCTTGCGCCAGTCGCTGGTGGTATAGCTGCCCGTGATAAAGCAGCGCTCGGCATCCTTGGTGTTGCCGCCGAAGCCGTTGGTCACCAGATTGCCCATGAGAACGGACTCGTCCACCAGGCTGTGGTAGTCCAGATAGCAGGAGAAATCCAGCGCGTCCTGATCGCAGCTCAGTTCAGACAGATCCGAATAGCTCTCCCGCATGATCACGAAAACGTCCGCTTTCCGATCCGAGGGGATATCCTCGTCGCTGTATGCCGCCAGCAGAGCTTCGGCGTTCTTCTCAGAGTAGCCGGTGGGTCTGCCGCTGGCGGTAAAGGCGGAACGGGTGAAGGAGTAGATCACGCCCCGGGAGGCATAGATTTCCGTGACGGACCAGGTATTCACGTGCTCGTAATTCTTGGTCCAGCTGACCATGAAGGTGTTGCCGCAGAAAATGGCGCCCGTCAGAGCTGCCGCGGCCAGGAGCAGGCCGGTCACACGCCCGAAGCCCCAGCGGGGCTTCCAGCGGCTCAGCACCGCCAGCAGGGCGGTAAAGCCCGCGGCGGAAGCGACGGCGCAGAGGATCAGCGGGGTCAGCTTCAGCTCGTAGCCCTGGGTGCCGGTAATGGCAAGGGCCTCCCGCAGGCAGGTAATATCCTGGAACTGCAGAGCGTCGGAGCGGATGATGATCAGGTAATAGTTGCCGAGGGCAATGCCCAGGGCGACCAGAGCCGTCAGCAGATAGGCCAGCCAGGCCCGCCCAAGCAGGGCGAAGAGCAGCAGGCAGAGGCCGAGGATCAGGGCCAGATTCATGGCCGGGATCCAGAGATCCTCCCAATAGCCCAGCCAGATGGCCGGGTTGAGGTTGCTGTAGGACAGCCGCAGGGTAAAGTAGGTCAGCGCCCCGCAGGCGATCAGGAGCAGGAACAGATTCCAGAGAACGAACCAAAACCGTTTCCGTTCCGGCATTCTCTTTCTCAGGACCAGCGGGGCGTCCTGGCGTTCCGTTTTCTTCTTTTTTGCCATTTGTTTGCCTTCTTCGGTTAGAAAATCATTTAAGGAATAAGTAATAGGTAATAAGTAATAAGTAAAGGCATCGATACGGATACTTATTACTTATTACTTCTTACTTATTACTTCTTGATTGCCCGGGGTTTCGAGCTCCGCCTGCGGCGGAGCGGGCGGCTCACCCTGCGGGTAAGAGCCGCCCCTACGGGCGTTATCGCTTCTTCGCCAGGGGCTCGCTCTTTTCCTGGGCCTCCTGGAGGCGGCCGATGATCTGGTTGGAGACCAGGAAGCCCGTAGGGGTCAGGACCCAGCGGTCGCCGTCCTGGACGAAGAGGCCTTTCTGAGCCAGGGGAACAATGGCGTCCAGCAGGGGCTCGAAGGGCATGAGGTAGTTCTTCTCGTATTCCTCCGGGGAGATGCCGCGGGTGGTGCGCAGGCGAAGCATGACGTACTCCCCTGCCCGCTCCCGGGCGGGGATGGTCTCGCACTCGGAGAGGATGGGCAGATCCTGTTTGAGCACGCCCCGGATGTAGTTCTGGATGTCCGCGTTGTAGGTGTAGCGCTTGCCGGCAAAGTCCGAGGCCGCGGCGGGGCCGAAACCGATGTACTCGTCGCCCATCCAGTATTTGAGATTGTGCCGGGACTCGAAGCCGGGCTTGGCGAAGTTGGAGATCTCGTACTGCCGGTAGCCCGCCGCCTCGAGAATGTCCACGGTGCGCAGATACATCTCGGCCTGAACCTGGTCGGAGGGCAGATTGGCCTCGTCCTTCCAGGTCCAAAGCGGCGTCCCCTCTTCGACTTTGAGGCCGTAGCAGGACATGTGCTCCGGGCGCAGATGCAGCACGTGGCGCAGGGTCTCCTCCCACTGGGCGGCCGTCTGATCGGGCAGGCCGTACATCAGATCGACGGAGATATTCTCAAAGCCGCAGGCCCGGGCAAGCTGCACGGCGGTTCTGGCCTGCTCGTAGCTGTGAGGCCGGCCCAGCTTCTTCAGCATCTCGTCCCGGTCGGACTGGACGCCCAGGGACATGCGGTTGAAGCCTTCAGCCCGGAGCTTTTTCAGCAGACCCGAGGAGACGGAGTCCGGGTTGGCCTCAAAGGTGATCTCCGCGTCCCGATCCACCCGAAAACGGTGCTGGAGCTCGGCAAAGATCCGGCGCAGGTTGTCCGCCCCGAAGAAGGAGGGCGTGCCGCCGCCGAAGTAGACCGTGTCCACCAGGTAGTCCGCGGCCCGGGGCCCGGTCTCCTTGAAGTGGACCATCAGGGCCTGGATATAGTTGTCCACCAGCCGGGGATCCCGGCTGCCGCCGATGGAGTAAAAGTCGCAGTACTGGCACTTGCTGCGGCAGAAGGGGATGTGGATATAGATGCCTAAGGGCTTTAATTCGTTCATAACGCTCTCCGGTTCGGAATGCAAAATGCAAGATGCAAAATGCAAAATGGTATTGAGGTTTTCTGCTGACCGCCGGAAAATCAGAGGTCACCAGAATTTCCCTTTATAAGATCGGAATACTTCGTGGTCAAAGTCAAAACCGCTGATTTCCGTGGCTTCTCCCCGCAAATAGTAAACGGTTTTTTGGTGGTTTGCGTCTCTGTACACACATGCATCGAAATTGAGATCGTTTCCGACCTCCCCGGCCATTTCCGCAGCCATCTTGTTCAGCAGCTCCACCGCGCTCGCGTATTGCTCCGCGGTTTGATTATCCTCGCGCAGTCGGACCTGGACGGAAAGGCGCATCGGATAGCGGTCAAAAAGCTCGGGATAGCTGAGGGCGGCCAGCGGGATCGGCTCTTCGTTCTTCTTCAGCGCTTCCAGATAGTCTGTGCCGGTTTGCACGTTGGCTGCTTCTTCCGCGTTCCCATTGCGAATGCTGCCGCATACTCTGCCGATAAAACAGAAGCAGTAGCTTCCGGATTCGCTCAGCATGCCGCTATAATAACGCTGCACATAGGAGGAATAAAAATGCTTCTCGATCTGATCCTCCAGCCATCCGACCTGCTGCTCCCAAAGGCTTGCGCGGTTGTTTAGCGTACAATGTACGGTTTTCCCCAGGGCGTCGGTATAGGTGACGTCCCATTCGTAGCAATCCACCGTGTCCTGATGATATCCGCAGCTGCAGTCCTCACCCTCGATATGCAGGTCCGTGCGTTCCCCCAGAGTATAATCACCGAAGATCTGACGCAGCTCGGTTCTGTATATACTGGGATAATCGTCCGTATAGACCAGGTGCTTGATCGGACGATGGCAGCCGGACAAAGTCAGAAGCAGAGCCGCCAGCAGCAAGAGCGCAATGCCGACGCACGGGATCCGGTTTGCTTTCATACCGCTTCCGCTCCCTTCATTTTGCATTTTGCATTTTGCGTTTTGCATTGTCTATTCGTCCATCTTCAGCACCGCCATAAAGGCCTCGGAGGGCACGGACACCGTTCCGAAGGTCCGCATCCGCTTCTTGCCTTCCTTCTGCTTTTCCAGCAGCTTCTTCTTTCGGGTGATGTCGCCGCCGTAGCACTTGGCGAGGACGTCCTTGCGCAGGGCCTTGATGGTCTCCCGGGCGATGATCTTGCCGCCGATGGCGGCCTGGACCGGGATCTCGAACATCTGGCGGGGAATGTTTTCCTTCAGCTTCTCGCAGATCCGCCGGGCCCGGGCATAGGCCTCGTCGGCGAAGAGAATGAAGCTCAGGGCGTCCACCATCTCGCCGTTGAGCAGGATGTCCAGCTTCACCAGCTTGGAGGGCCGGTAGCCGATGAGCTCATAGTCCAGGGAGCCGTAGCCCCGGGTCCGGGACTTCAGGGCGTCAAAGAAGTCGTAGATGATTTCGTTCAGGGGGATCTCGTAGTGGAGCTCCACCCGGGACTGGTCCAGGTAGCTCATGTCCTTGAACTCGCCCCGGCGGAACTGGCAGAGGTCCATGATGTTGCCCACGTAGTCCGGCGGCGCAATGATGCTGGCCTTCACGTAGGGCTCGTAGGCCTGGGCGATCTCCATGGGGTCCGGGTAGTTCAGCGGGGTGTAGACCTCGATGTGGCTGCCGTCGGTCTTGTCGATCTCGTAGACCACGTTGGGAGCCGTGGTGATCAGGTCCAGATTGAACTCCCGCTCCAGCCGCTCCATGATGATCTCCATGTGGAGCAGACCCAAAAAGCCGCAGCGGAAGCCGAAGCCCAGGGCGATGGAGTTCTCCTGGGTATAGTACATGGAGGCGTCGTTGAGTTTGAGCTTCTCCAGGGCATCCCGCAGGTCGCCGTACTTGGAGCCGTCGGCGGGATAGACGCCGGCATAGACCATGGGCTGGCAGCTCTTGTAGCCCGGCAGGGGCTCCGAGGCGGGATTCTCCGCTCCCGTGACGGTGTCGCCCACCCGGGTATCCGCGATGGTCTTGATGGAGGCGGTCAGATATCCCACCTCCCCCGCGCCCAGGGCGTCGGCGGGCACCATGCCCTTGGGATGGAGATAGCCGCACTCCACGACCTTGTAGACGGCGCCGGAGGCCATCATCTTCACGTCCATGCCGGGCCGGACCGTGCCGTTCATCACCCGCATGTAGACGATGACGCCCCGGTAGCTGTCGTACTGGCTGTCAAAGATCAGGGCCTGGAGGGGGGCCTCCCGGTCGCCCTTGGGGGCGGGCACGTCCCGGACGATCATTTCCAGCACGGAGTGGATGTTGATCCCGTTCTTGGCGGAGATCTCCGGGGCGTCCATGGCGGGCAGACCGATGATGTCCTCGATCTCCTTCTTGACCTCCTCGGGCCGGGCCGCGGGCAGGTCGATCTTGTTGACCACGGGCAGGACCTCCAGCCCGGCGTCGATGGCCAGATAGGTGTTGGCCAGGGTCTGGGCCTCGATGCCCTGGGAGGCGTCCACCACCAGCACCGCGCCTTCGCAGGCGGTCAGAGAGCGGGAGACCTCGTAGTTGAAGTCCACGTGGCCCGGGGTGTCGATCAGGTTCAGGACGTAGTCCTCCCCGTCGTCGGCCCGGTAGTTGAGCTTCACAGCCCGGGCCTTGATGGTGATGCCCCGCTCCCGTTCCAGCTCCATATTGTCGAGAATCTGCTCTTCCATCTCCCGCTTGTCCACGGTGTTGGTCTCCTCCAGGAGCCGGTCCGCCAGGGTGGATTTGCCGTGGTCGATGTGGGCCACGATGGAGAAATTGCGGATCTTGGATAGTTCAGTCATGTTTGAAACCTCTGTGCGGGCAGAATTACCCTTTTATTCAGCGTATATTATAGCAGAGAATTTGTGCTTTGTAAAGGACGAAAAAGCGGCGCCGCAGCACCGCTTTTTCGTCCTTGAATGAGGCTTCGGGATCGGGTTCCGCTTTTACGGCCGCCCGCAGAATTCAAGCCCAGGGGTCCTCCGCTTCTGGAACGCGGATATCGGACAGGCACTGAATTTCGTTCAGGAACCACTGGCCCGTGGAGGGCTTTTTCCGCAGCTTGATGGGTCTTGGCGCGTCCGCGCCGCTGCTGCGGACGTACAACGTCGCCCAGTTCTCCGTCGAAAAAGAATAGGGGGTGGAGCTGACCGTAATCCGGCAGGGCGCGGCGGGGGCGTAACCATTGCCCGGCGTGGCACCGTCGAAGAACGAGAAGGGCTTATAGAGCTTGCCGGCAAGCCGATCGTTGAGAAACTGCTTCTCGTAGTTGGACAGGGGCTCCGGCCCCTTCAGAAAGTTCAGCATTTCATAGACCGCCTCCCGATCCTCTCCGTAGCGGCACAGCGCGGCCACGGTCAGGGCAGCAGTCTGATACGGGGATTGCAGGCTTGCCTCCGGAAAGGCCCGGAGCTCCGCAAGCGTCTTCGGCAGTGCGGAGAAGACGAAGCTCTTCGTCTCGTTTTGGGGCGTCGGCTCCGCTTTCGCCCAAGTCGCTGCGTCCGCGGCGCTCTGCCCCTCTTTTTTCAGAAAATCAAATACTCCCACGATTGCTTCTCCTTTCAGGCTGTTTTCGCGTTTGTTGCTTTTCTTCCGGGTTTACGCGTTTTGGCTGTATGGCTGCCGCGAGCTCACTCGCGGAGGGTGCGCATGGAGTTGAGAATGGCGATGACGGACACGCCCACGTCGCCGAACACGGCCAGCCACATACTGGCCAGGCCCAGGGCGCCAAGAACCAGGATCGCGAACTTGACGACAAGGGCGAAGGCGATGTTCTGCCGGACGATCCGCAGGGTCTTCCGGGCGATGCGGATGGCGGTGGGGAGCTTGCGCAGGTCGTCGTCCATGATGACCAGGTCCGCCGCCTCGATGGCGGCGTCGGAGCCCAGGGAGCCCATGGCAATGCCCAGGTCCGCCCGGCCCAGGACCGGGGCGTCGTTGAGGCCGTCGCCCACGTAGCCCAGGGTCCGGCCTGCGGGCCGGGTCTCCAGCAGCTCCTCCAGGGCGCTGACCTTATCCTGGGGCAGGAGCTCCGCCTTCACGCCGTCCAGGCCCAGGGTCCGGCCCACGGCCTCGGCAGCCTCCCGCCGGTCGCCGGAGAGCATATAGGTCTTCTCCACCCCCGCGGCCTTCACAGCCCGGATGGCCTCCGCGGCCCCTTCCTTCAGGCCGTCGGCGATGAGGATCAGCCCCCGATACTCCCCGCCCCAGGCGGCGTAGACCAGGGTTCCGGCCTCGTCGGAGGGGGTGACGGACACGCCGTGCTCCCGCAGGAGCCGGGCGCTGCCCAGCAGCAGCTGCTTCCCGTCCAGCTCGGCCACGACGCCCTGACCGCCGAGCTCCTGGACGGCCTGAATCCGGGCCGGCTCGGGCTCTTTTCCCCAGGCCTCCCGGATGGAGGCGGCGATGGGATGATTGGAATAGCTCTCGCCCAGGGCGGCCATCTCCAGCAGCTCCGCCTCGCTGCCCGCAGCGGGCAGGACCTTGCTGACCTTAAACTCGCCGCGGGTCAGGGTGCCGGTCTTGTCAAAGACCAGGGCCGAGAGCCGGGCGGCGGCCTCGAGATAATTGCTGCCCTTCACCAGGATGCCCTTGCGGGAGGCGGCGCCGATGCCCCCGAAGAAGCCCAGGGGCACGGAGATCACCAGGGCGCAGGGGCAGGAGACCACCAGGAAGATGCAGGCCCGGCGGATCCACTCACCCCAGTCCTGCCCGAAGCAGAGGGGCGGAAGCACCGCCAGCAGCACCGCGCCGACGGTGACAAGCGGGGTGTACCATTTGGCAAAGCGGGTGATGAAGTTCTCGGTCCGCGCCTTCCGGGAGGAGGCGTTCTCCACCAACTCCAGGATCCGGGTCACGGTGGCGTCGGCGTAGGCCTTGGTGGTGCGGACCCGCAGGGTCCCCTGCCCGTTGACGCAGCCGGAAATCAGCTCGCTGCCCGGCCGTGCCGTCCGGGGGACGGACTCGCCGGTCAGGGCGGCGGTGTCGATCAGGGACTCGCCCTCCAGCACCACCCCGTCCAGGGGGATCCGCTCGCCGGCCTTGACCACGATGACGGAGCCCACGGGGACCTCCTCGGGATCCGTCTCAGCCAGCCCCTCCGGGGTCTCCAGGTTGGCGTACTCCGGGACGATGTCCATGAGGGCCGAGATGGAGCGCCGGGACTTGTCCACGGCGCAGCTTTGGAAGAGCTCGCCCACTTGATAGAGCAGCATGACGGCCACGGCCTCGGGGTATTCCCCGATGCCGAAGGCGGCCACGGTGGCCACGGCCATCAGGAAGTTTTCGTCGAAGACCTGGCCGTGGAAGATGTGCTCCACGGCCTCCCAGAGGATGTCCAGGCCGATGATCAGATACGGAATCAGATAACAGCCCAGCTTCCCCCACCAGGGCAGGGGCTCCAGCACCCCCAGCTTGTCCAGCACGATCAGCGCGGCCAGCAGCACCGCCGCCAGAATGATTCTGAACAAGGTCCGTTTTTGTTTTTTCGTCATTACGCTCACCTGCGATTCCGCAATTATTTCTTACTTCTTACTTCTTATTTTTAACTTCTTCCTTACTCCACAACGATGCGGCAGCCCTTGTCCACCCGGTCGCAGCACTTCTGCGCTTCGGCCAGAACGGCCTCGAAGCGCGCGTCCTCGGCCTCCAGGGTCAGCTTCTGGGTCATAAAGTTCATGTTGGCGTCCACAACGCCGGGGATCTTTTTGATGGCCGCTTCCATCTTCGCGGCGCAGTTGGCGCAGTCCAGGTTCTCCATCTTGAATTTCTTTTTCATGGTATTCTCCTCCCAAATTCTCAATTCTGAATTCTCAATTTTCGATTTCGTCCTCCCGCACGTGCTCCATGCCCATGCGGCAGATGGTCCGTACGTGGTCGTCGGCCAGGGAGTAGTAAATGACCCGCCCCGCCTTCCGGTACTTCACCAGGTTCGACTGCTTCAGCACCCGGAGCTGATGGCTCACGGAGGACTTTGTCATGCCCAGCAGCACGGAGATGTCGCAGACGCACATCTCGGCCTCCATGAGGGCGTAGAGGATCTTGAGCCGGGTGGAGTCGCTGAAGAGCTTGAAGCAGTCCGCCAGGTCCAGCAGTAGATCGTCGTCTGGCATCTTCTCCCGCACCGCGTCCACCACCTCCTGGTGGATCACCGTGCAGTCGGTCCGGTCCAGCTCGATGTCGTAGAATTTCATAGGGTGTCCTCCCTCCCGGAAGATTGAAAGGTTGAACAGTTGAATGATTGTTCAACTATTTGCAGTGTAGCACGGCAAACAGCGTTTGTCAAGAGGAAAATGAACAAACCGGACGCAGCCCGCAAAAGGCCGCGTCCGGCGCGTGCGTTATTGGTTTCCGGGATAAAACGCCTGGGTCGGGAAATCCACTCTGGCAAAAAGGTCGCAGGGCTCGTCGGGGGTCCCGGGGTCGTCGGTGCAGCTCCGGTCCGGCATGGGCTGGGCCAGGGCCGGGACCAGGAGCTGGGTGCTGCGCTCCAGCCGTACCGTGGAGAACTGGCCCAGACTGACCCAGAGCTGCCGCCCGCCGCTCAGCACCGGTTCCTCGGGGAAAAGGGCCCGGACGGCCTGGGGGATCTCCGGAATGACGGAACCGGGTCCCTCCTGGGCCTCCCCTACCCGGGACGAGAGGACCATGGGGTCCACGGCCTCCACCACGCAGTCGGGCACGTGGGTCCGGTAGAGGGCGTCGGGCATCAGGGCGTTGTCGGTACTGGAGAAGACCTTGGTCTGGTTCCGGCCTCCATAGAGCACGACCCGCTTGGAGAAAACGGCCAGGCCCTCCAGAGCCGCGGGCCGGGTAATTCCCGTCGCAGCCTCGCCGGTGATCCGGTAGAAAAAGGTCAGGTCCGCCGTGAAGCGGCCCGGATTGTAGGCAATGGGTTCCACGTCTATGTAGACGTGAAGCAGTTCCGCGCTCCTGGCGCGGGCGTTGACGGCGCTTTCCAGGGCCGTCTGGGAACTCTGGGTGAGCCAGACTCGAAGATCCTCGACGCAGTCCTTGTCAATGCAGGCGTCCTCGATGCGTTTGGTATGGATCCGGACCGTCTCCCGCGCCTCGGCAGCGGGCCGTCCGGCAGAATTGGCTTGATCCGGCATAGTGATCCCTCCTTGATACCTGAAAGCATCGTGCTTTCGATACATCTTATGCGACGGAATCACGCTTTGTTCGTAGTATAAGGCAACAGGCAACTGGCAACAGGGGAAAACGCCGTAGGGGCGGCCATTGGCCGCCCGCCCGAGGCAGACGCTTCCGACGAGGCAACAGGCATCAGGCATCAGGGATCAGGGGACGGGGGGAGCGAGGCATCCGGCATCAGGCATCAGGGGACGGGGGACGCGAGGCAACAGGCAACAGGCATCAGGCATCAGGCATCAGGCATCAGGGGACGGGGGCCGCGAGGGATCAGGGATCAGGGGACGGGAGACGTGAGGCAACAGGCAACAGGGATCAGGCAACAGGAGATACCGCCGTAGGGGCGGCCATTGGCCGTCCGCCCCCCGCGCCAAGCTGCCCCAAACGCAAAGACCCGTAGGGGCGGCCATTGGCCGCCCGCCCCCTGCGCCAAGCTTTCCAAAACGCAAACGCCCGTAGGGGCGGCCATTGGCCGTCCACCCGAGGCAGACGCCGCCGAAACCTGCCGGGGCATTTGCTTGAAATGAAAAAATGATCCGTATTATGAGGATTAGGATTGTTTTTTCCCGACTTTTGCTGTAAAATATAAAAGATATACCAACAGACAAAGGAGGCCAAGCCATGATCAGCCGTCTCACCACCCTCGGGCTCAACGGCATCGAGGGCTACAAGATCTCGGTGGAGTGCTTCATCTCCGGCGGTCTGCCGAGCTTTGAGATCGTGGGCCTGCCCGACGCCTCGGTGAAGGAGGCCCGGGAGCGGGTCCGGGCCGCGGTGAAGACCTCGGGCTTTAAGTTCCCGCCCTCCCGGATCACGGTGAATCTGGCCCCCGCCAACACGAAAAAGAGCGGCACGGTCTACGACCTGCCCATTCTCCTGGGCATCCTGGCCGCCTTCGGCCAGGTGAAGCTCCCCGACGAAACCCACGCCTTCCTGGGCGAGCTCAGCCTGGAGGGCAAGCTGCGGCCCGTGCCCGGGGTCCTGCCCATGGCCATCGCCGCGGCGAAATGCGGGGTCAAAACCCTCTACGTCCCCATCCAGAACGCCCCCGAGGCCACTCTGGCCGATGGGATCGAGGTGATCCCGGTCTTTTCGGTCAGCCAGCTCATGGCCCACCTGCGCGGCGGCCCGAGGATCGAGCCCCAGCCCGCCTGGGTCCAGGGGGAAAGCCGCCGCAAGGTCCCGGACTTCAAGGACGTCATGGGCCAGGAGAACGCCAAGCGGGCCCTGGAGATCGCCGCCGCCGGCGGCCACAACGTCCTCATGGTGGGCCCCCCGGGCTCCGGCAAGTCCATGCTGGCCAAACGTCTGCCCTCCATCCTGCCGGATATGACCCGGGCCGAGGCTCTGGAGGTCACCCAGATCCACTCCATCATGGGTCTGGTGGACCCGGAGAGCCCCCTGGTGACGGTGCGGCCTTTCCGCAGCCCCCACCACACGGTCACGCCCCCCGGCCTGGTGGGCGGCGGTTCCATGCCCCGGCCGGGAGAGGTCTCCCTGGCCCACCGGGGCGTCCTGTTTCTTGACGAGCTGCCGGAGTTCCGCAAGGAGACCATGGAGGTCATGCGCCAGCCCCTGGAGGACGGCGTCGTCACCATCACCCGGGCTTCCGGCTCGGAAACCTACCCCTGCCAGTTTATGCTGGTCTGCGCCATGAATCCCTGCCGCTGCGGCTGGTACGGGGATCCCTCCCGCCGCTGCACCTGTACGGAACAGAGCGTCCAGAACTACGTCAGCCGGATCTCCGGCCCCCTGCTGGACCGCATCGACATCATCATCGAGGTGCCCGCCGTCAGCTTCGAGGAGCTGGTGGACCGGAAGGAGGGCGAGCCCTCCGCCACCATCAAGGCACGGGTGGACGCCGCCCGGGCCATCCAGCACAAGCGCTTCGCCGGAACAAGTACCAACTCCAACGCCCGCATGACGCCGGAGCAGCTCCACAGGATCTGCACCCTCAGTGACGAGTGCGCCGCCCTGATGGAGGAGGCCTTCGACAGCATGGGCCTCACCGCCCGGAGCTACGACCGGATCCTGAAGGTAGCCCGCACCATCGCGGACCTGGAGGGGGCCGAAGAAATCGGCGTGGCTCATATCGCAGAGGCAATCCAGTACCGCACGTATAAAATCGGAAGGAATTAAGATATGAACGAAATCTTTTTACTGAAATTAGGCGAAATCGTCCTGAAGGGCGCGAACAAGAAGATGTTCGAGAACAAGCTCCGCACCAACGTGGCCCGGCGGATGCGGCCTTTCGGAGACTTCAAGGTCTCCATCCTCCAGTCCACGGTCTACGTGGAGCCGGAAAACGAGCTCTGCGACCTGGACGGAGCCTGGGAAGCCTGCCATACCATCTTCGGGGCCATTTCTCTCTGCCGCTGCCGTCCCTGCGAGAAAAGCGAGGACGCCATCTTTGAGGCTGTTGTCAACTATCTGGGCGACGACCTGGCAGCGGCCAGGTCCTTCAAGGTGGAGTCCAAGCGCTCCGACAAGCGCTTCCCCCTGAACTCCATCCAGATCTCCCAGGCCATCGGCGGACGGCTGGCGGAGGCCTATCCCGACGTCCCCGTGGACGTTCACCACCCGGACTACACCGTCTACGTGGAGGTCCGGGACTTCGCGGCCTACGTCCACGGCCCGGCGGAGCCCGGGGCCGGAGGCCTGCCCACCGGCGTGGGCGGCCGGGCGGCGGTGCTGCTCTCCGGCGGCATCGACTCCCCCGTGGCGGGCTATATGATCGCCAAGCGGGGCGTGGAGCTGGAGGCCATCCACTTCTTCTCCTACCCTTACACCTCGGAGCTGGCAAAGGACAAGGTTCTGGAGCTAGCCCGGAAAATGGCCCGCTACTGCGGCCGCATGACCGTGGACGTGGTGGGCTTCACCGAGATCCAGGAGGCCATTCGGGACAACTGCCCCGAGGAATACTTCACCATCATCATGCGTAGGTTTATGATGCGGATCGCCGAGCGCATTGCCCGGGACCACGGCTGCGAGTGCCTGGTCACCGGCGAGAACCTGGGCCAGGTGGCCTCTCAGACCATGCAGGCCATGGCCGTCACCCACGCGGTGGTGGACATGCCCGTCTTCCACCCCCTGATCGGCATGGACAAGGAGGAGATCGTCACCATCGCCCGCCGCATCGACACCCTGGAGACCTCCATCCTGCCCTACGAGGACTGCTGCACCGTCTTCACCCCCAAGCACCCCAAGACCAAGCCCAAACTTAGCGAGGCGGAGAAGATTGAGCAAAAGCTGGACGTGGAGGCCCTGATTCAGCGCGCCATCGAGAACACAGAGCTGGTGAAGATCCGCTACCAGGGGTAGGGATCAAGGATCAGGGGATTTTGCGCTGTAGGGACAAGCATTGCTTGTCCGACTCCCGTAAAGGAATAAGTAAGAAGTAAGAAGTATGGAAAACGTCGATTCTGTTTATATGCTGGTGCAGACATTAAAGGATGTCGGGATGACCGTCGCCACCGCCGAGTCCTGCACCGGGGGGGTTTTGGGTAAGCTGATCACCGACGTGCCGGGCAGCTCCGCGGTCTATCCCGGCGGCGTGATCTCCTACTGCAGCCGGATCAAGCATGAGATTTTGGGCGTGGATCAAAACGACCTGGACACGCTGGGCCCCGTCTCGGAGCCTGTGGCGCGGCAGATGGCTGAGGGCGTGCGCCGGGTGATCGGCGCGGACCTGGGGATCGGCATTACCGGCATCGCCGGGCCCGACTCCGACGACAGCGGCAAGCCCGTTGGCCTGGTGTACGTCGCCGCCTCCGACGGGGAGACCACCCTGGTCCGGGAATGCCGCTTCGACGGCGACCGCGCCGCCGTCCGCGCCCAGGCCGCCGAGGCCGCAGCGGAGCTGGCGCTGATGCTAATTGAGAATTGAGCGTTGAGAATTGAGAATGCTATGCAGAACGAACAAAAAATGCCCGCATTTTTTGTTCGTTCTGCTCTTACCCGAAGGGAGCCGATATGAAAAAACGAATCATAAAGGGGATCCTGATCGTAATCTGGCTCGCCGTCCTGCTCCGGATCACCGTGTTCCGGAACGGCTGCTTCTCCCACGGTCTCTTCTCCGGCCGGATCGAGTGGGACGCCTTCGCCTATTACCTGAAACTGGCCCGGATCGGGTACTGGCGATACTTTATCTATCTCTTCGTGGGCAATCTGATCTGGTTTGCTCCTGCGGGTGTGCTGGTGCGGCTCCGGGGCGGGAAGCTCTGGCAGGCGGCCCTGGCAGGCCTGGGGCTTTCCCTGTTCGTGGAAACGATGCAATTTGTCCTCGGCTCCGGCGTCTCGGAATTGGACGACCTGATCCTCAACACCCTCGGCGCTGTCCTGGGGTTTGCTCTCACAGCGCTGTTTATTTCCGTATTCCGCCGCAGGGGCGGCCGCTTCCGAACCCCCGATCCCTGACCCATGATCCCTGATCCTTGACCCCTGATCCCTGATGCCTCGCTCCCCCCGTCCCCTAATGCCTGATCCCTCGCGTCCCCCGTCCCCTGTTGCCTGTTGCCTGATGCCTGTTGCCTCGTCGGAAGCGTCTGCCTTGGGCGGGCGGCCAATGGCCGCCCCTACGGCGTTTTCCTCTGTTGCCTGTTGCCTCGTCCGTGCGGGGAACCCGTGGCGCACAATGTGCGCCGCTACGGGCGGGTCTGATGCCTGTTGCCTGATGCCTGTTGCCTCGTCGGAAGCGTCTGACTCGGGCGGGCGGCCAATGGCCGCCCCTACGGCGTTTTCCTCTGTTGCCTGTTGCCTGATGCCTGATGCCTGTTGCCTGTTGCCTCGCTCCCCCGTCCCCTGTTGCCTGTTGCCTCGCGTCCCCCGTCCCCTAATGCCTGATCCCTCGCGTCCCCCGTCCCCTGTTGCCTGTTGCCTGATGCCTGTTGCCTCGTCGGAAGCGTCTGCCTTGGGCGGGCGGCCAATGGCCGCCCCTACGGCGTTTTCCTCTGTTGCCTGTTGCCTCGTCCGTGCGGGGAACCCGTGGCGCACAATGTGCGCCGC
>CAMUYE010000001.1 GCA_947164825.1 uncultured Clostridia bacterium | reverse complement strand
TCGCCGATGAAGTAGACGGCGGTGACGGTCTCGCTGCGGCTGCCCGCCGCGTCGAAGGCCGCGGCCTGGAGCACCGTACCCTTGTCCACGGGCTCCGTGATCGCGCCGCTGCGGTCCGGGGTGGTGTTGGGCTGGCTGACGACCCGGTTGGGCTGGTCGGAGAGATCCGTCAGAGTCAGGGGGCCTTCATAGAGCAGGCTGTCCAACCCCGGGGGAGAACCGTCCAGGGTATAGCGGATCTCGCAGCCGGGGGCGGCGGTGAGGGTCAGGGTCTGGGGTTCTTCATAGAAGCCCGCAGCCAGGCTGAGGGTCGGGGGATCGAGGGTTGGAGGCGTGAAGAGGGCGCCCCTGCCGTTGTCCATCGTAGGCGTGCCTTGGGCCAGAACCCACTGGTCGTCCAGCCGGGAGAGGGAGATATTCTTGTATCGCTCCGGGACTGTGATCTGATCCAGGAGGGTTCCCCGGGGGGAGCTGAGATAGACCGTTTCGCCGGAGTTCAGGGAAAAGCTTAGGTGAATGCTGCCGCCGGTGTCGACGCCGGACTTGCCCGTGCCGTCGGCCCAGAGCAGGAGGATTTCCCCCGGCTCCAGGGTCCGGGCGGGGAGGCGGAAGCGATCCCGGTGTTTGGGGTTGTCGGAGAGGTAATAGCCCTCCAGATCCGCGGGGGCGTCGCCGGTGTTGATGAGTTCAATGTAGTCGCCGCAGTTCCCGTTTTCGTCGGAGAACAGGGAGAAGTTGGCGCAGCAGAGCTCGTTGAGGCAGATGGGCGCTGGGGTCGGGGTCCAGGTCAGAAAGGCCCAGCCCGCGAACAGGAGCAGGCTGCCGCCCAGGGCGGCGAGGATCGCGGCCCGATGGGAGCGGCTGCCGGACACGCTACGGAAATAGCGGCGCAGGCCCTTGGACCGGAGGACGCCGAGCAGGAGGCCCAGCAGGACGCAGAGGCCGAGGAGCAGGCCGCAGCCCAGGAGCTTGGCGGGGCGGTCCGGGAAGAAGCGGTCGATGGCGGCGGTGAGGCTCGCGGTCCGGGCCAACAGGCAAAGTCCCCCCAGGAACAGGGCCGCCGCAGCCAGGGCCAGGAACAGGGCGGTCAGGAGGAGCCGGCGGCGGGGTTGATTCGAGAGAACGGAGCCAAGGAGACCGCCCAGAAGAGAGGCGGCTGCCAGGAGGAACAGAAAAATCAAACGGACGCCTCCTTTCCGGGGGGTGGTAGGGCGGTCGAACTCGTAAGAGTCACGAAGTATGACCGCCCTACGGCGTTGTTCGTTCAAAAACCGCGGTCAGGGTTAGGTCGGCGGCGGGGGTCAGGGTGATTGTTTCTTCGGTGCTTTCGACAGAGCCCTCCCAGCGGAGGAAGCGCCAGCCCTCGGCAGGGACGGCGGTGAGCTTCAGGGGGACGCCGGTGACCCAGGCGCCGTTCCAGGGAAGGGCAATCGCTTCGGAAAGATCATCCAGGCGAAGGCAGCCGCCGTCGGGATCGGATGCGGAGAGGCTCAGGGCGCAGGGGGAGGCGTCGGGAAGGATGTGTTTGATGAGCTGGTCTGTGGCGTAAGCCGGGCGATCCCGGAGGAATTCGGGCCAGAAGGCGTCCTCCGTGAGGCCGAAGCGCTCCAGCAGGGGCAGAGAATTCTCGTAGCTGAAGCTGACGTTCAGCAGCTCCAGCCAGGTTCGGGCGAAGAGCTCCCGGAACTCCGGGCTCCGCAGCAGGGCCCGGAAGAGGGGCATTTCCTCGAAGCTGCGGCCTGTGAGGACCGAGGGGTAGGAGAAGATGTCGTAGGAGGCCCGGGGGGCGTCGCCGAAGGCTTCCCGGGTCCAGAAGCAGCTGTCCATATCGAAGGCCAGCCAGTGCCAGCGCCCGTCCAGGACGCCTTCGCCCAGCCGACTCCGGGTCCGCCAGAGCTTGTAGTTGACCAGCTCGCTCCAGTCCGTGTTTTTCAGGTAGAGGTTGACGGCCATGAAGGCCGCGAAGCTCTCCGGGTCGATGCTTTGGCAGACCTCGGAATAGAAGGCCGGGTCCGAGCAATCCCCCGCCAGGATCCGATCCATCAGAGCCGCGTAGTCGTTGTAGTCCTCCGGGCTGCCGATGTCGGCGAGCTGGTTTTCGATGAGGATCATTTCCTTTTCGGACACGCCGTAGTGATTTTCAAAGTATTGGGCGTCGTAGCGTTCCCGCAGCCAGGTCTCGCAGTAGAATTCCCCGTTGACGAAGACCGCCGCCCGGCGGGCGTCCTGGCCTCCGAGGCCCCGCTTGGCAGCCAGGGCCTGGGCCATGGGCTCGTGGGCCAGGGAACGGGTGAAGAAGGCGTGAGAGGGGCCGCTTGCAAAGATGGGGGCGGAAAAGAGCCGGTCCGTCCCGTAGGCCGGGCGGGCGTAGAAGCTCAGACGCTTGATGGCGTAGACCCGGGTGGAGCTGCCCTGGACCCGAAGGCCGCAGGGGCAGTCCAGCAGGGGAGAACGGGCCTCGTCCCAGAGCAGAAGGGCGGCCTCCCGTTCCGATTCCCGGCCGCTGCGCTGGAAGTTGGCGACGGGGGCCTCGCCCTTGCCGCCGGCCTCCAGCCAGGCGTCGTAGGCGGGGCCGGTGACCAGGATCCCCGCGTCGCCGAAGAGCTCCTTGGGGTCGGCGGTGACGTTGAGCACGACCCTGCCCTCGTATTTGGCGAAGCGCTCCTTGCCGATGAAGTAGACGGCAGTGATGGGCTCGCTGCAATTGCCCGCAGCGTCGAAGCAGGCGGCCCGGAGGACCGTGCCCTTGTCCACGGGTTCGGTGATTGCGCCGCTGCGGTCCAGAGTGGTGTTGGGCTGGCTGACGACCCGGTTGGGCTGATCGGAGATATCCTTCAGGGCCAGGGGGCCTTCATAAAGCGGGCTCTCCAACCCGGGGCGGGAGCCGTCCAGGGTATAGCGGATCTCGCAGCCGGGGGCGGCGGTCAGGCGCAGGCTCTGGGGTCCGTCGTAGAAGCCGGAGGGCAGGCTGAGGCTGGGCGGGTCAAGGGTCGGGACGGTCCAGGGAGCGGCGTCCTCGTTGGGACCGCCGGGGGTGGCCTCGGCCAGGGTCCAGGCCCCGTCCAGCCGGGAGAGGGAGACGTCCTTGTGCCGCTCCGGGACCGGGGCTTCGTCCAGCAGGGCTCCTTGGGGGGAGCTGAGATAAACCGTTTCGCCGGGCTTCAGAGAAAAGCTCAGGTGAATCGTTTCGCCGCTTTGCACGCCGGACTTGCCCGTGCCGTCGGCCCAGAGCAGGAGCGTCTGGCCCGGCTCCAGGGTCCGGGCGGGGAGGCGGAAGCGATTCCGCTTTTTGGGATTGTCGGAAATATAGTAACCGTCCAGCTCCGCGGGGGCGGATCCGGTGTTGATCAATTCAATATAGTCGGCGTACTCTCCCGTATCGGGGTCCGGGCGGGAGAAGTTGGCGCAGCAGACTTCGTTGAGCCGGATGGGTGCGGGGGTCGGAACCCAGGTCAGGAAGGCCCAGGCCGCGGCCAGGACCAGGCCGCCGCCCAGGGCGGCGAAAAACGCGGTCCGGTGAACGCGGCTGCCCGCGATCCGGCGGAAATACCGCCCCAGGCCCCCGGAACGGAGAACGCCGAGCAGAAGGCCCAGGAGGCAGCAGAGGGCAAAAAGCAG
Source organism: uncultured Clostridia bacterium (assembly GCA_947164825.1). GTDB lineage: Bacteria > Bacillota > Clostridia > Oscillospirales > Oscillospiraceae > JAFRPC01. The sequence continues at coordinate 57,194 of CAMUYE010000001.1, read as the reverse complement.
GCCGCAGCCGAGAAGCTTGGCGGGGCGGTCCGGGAAGAAGCGGTCGACGACCGCCGTCAGCTCCGTGGACCGGGCCCACAGGCAGAGTCCCCCCAGGAAGAGGGCCGCCGCGGTCAGGGCCAGGAGCAGGGCGGCCAGGGGGGCCTTCCGGCGGGGCTGGTTCGAGAGCACGGAGCCAAGGAGGCCGCCCAGAAGGGAGGCGGCCGCCAGCACGAATATGAAAATCAAACGGACGCCTCCTTTCGCGGAATCTCCGCAGGGACCGCGCAGCTGCGCAGCCGCTGCGGAGCTGCATTATCGGTCCAGATACCGGCAGGCGTTCAGGGCCGCGTTGGCGCCGTCGGCCACGGCGGTGGCAATCTGGCGGTAACGCTTCGTGCGGCAGTCACCGGCGGCGAAGACGCCCTCGGTGGGGGTCAGGCAGCTCTCGTCGGAGACGATGTACCCGAACTCGTTCAGTGGGGCCAGGGCCGCGAAAGCGCCGTTCTCGGGCTCCGTGCCGATGGCCAGGAAGGCGCCGTCCACGGCCAGCCGGGATTCGCTTCCGTCCAGTTCGCTGCGCAGCCGCAGGCCGCTCAGGGCCTCCTCGCCCTCGTACCCCACGCAAATCGTCGAATAGAGGATCTCCACGTTGGGCCGGGCCAGCACCCGGTCGATCATGGCCTGCTCGCCGGTGAGGAAGGCCAGATTCTGGACCACCGTGACCTTGCCGCAGGTTTCAGAGAGCAGCAGGATCTCCTGCAGGGCGGTGTTGCCGCCTCCGATGACGGCCACGTGTCCGCCCTGGTAGAAGGCCCCGTCGCAGACCGCGCAGAAGGACAGGCCGTTTCCGATGAAGTCCTCCTCCCGGGGCAGGCCCAGGCGGCGGTGGCGGGCTCCGGCGGCGACGATGACGGCCCGGGCCTCATAGCTCCCGTTTTCGCCGGTCACGGTCTTCACCGGGCCGTTTTCAACGCCGGTCACCGTGTCCATGTCCACGTCGACGCCCAGGGCCATGGCCTGTTCCAGCATCCGCTGGGCCAGGTCGTTGCCCGAGATGGTCTCAAAGCCGGGGTAGTTTTCCAGCTTGGGCGAGAAGGTCATCTGCCCGCCGAAGGTATCTTTTTCCAGCACCAGCACGGATTTCCCCGCCCGGCGCGCGTAAATGGCGGCGGTGAGCCCCGCGGGACCCGCGCCAACGATCAGAATGTCGTATATCATAGGGTTCTCCTTTTTTATTTATCCCCAGAGGGCCGACAGCATGGGGATGACCTGCTTTTTGCGGCTCATGACCCCGGGGAGGAAGAGGGTGTTGTCCTTGGGCTCCGCGCCGAAGGCCTGGGCGATGTCGTCGGGGTCGCCCAGGAAGATGATCTGGGTGCCCTCCAGCAGCACGTCGGTGAGCATCAGGATCATGATGCTGTAGCCCTTCTCGGTCCGGGCCTTCTCCATCTCCGCCAGGAACTCGTCCTTCCGGGACAGGATGGAGACGGAGTCCACGCAGGTGATCTGACCCACACCCAGATAGTGACCCGCGATGTGGAAGTCCTTGAAATCGGTGTAGAGCAGATCCCGGGCGGTTTTGCCCTCGCCCAGGGAGGAGGCGAAGATGAATTTGCCCAGCTCCTCCAGATCCACACCGGCGATGCGGGCCAGCCGCTCCGCGATGGCCCGGTCCCGGGGGGTGGCGGTGGGGGACTTGAAGATGACCGTGTCCGAGAGGATGGCGGCGCACATGAGGCCGGCCATCTTCTTCGAGGGCATCAGGCCCTTCTCCTGGTACATCTCCGCCACGATGGTGTTGGTGCTGCCCACGATCTCGTTCCGGAAGAAGATCGGGTTCGTGGACTGGATATCCGCCAGCCGATGGTGGTCGATGATGCCCAGGATCTCCACCTGATCCAGACCGGGGACGGACTGGGCCGCCTCGTTGTGGTCCACCAGCACGACCTTTTTGCGCCGGGGCTTGATCAGGTGGTAGCGGGACAGAGTCCCCACGACCTGGTCCTTCTCGTCCAGGATCGGGTAGCAGCGGTAGCGGGTCTTGGAGACCACTTCCTTCACGTCGTCCAGCCAGTCGGTGAGCCGGAAGGTCACCAGGTTCTCGGTCTGGCAGATCCGGGCGATGGGGATGGACTGGAAGATCAGCCGCGCCGCCCGGTAGGCGGAGAAGGGGGTGGAGATGATGCAGGTCCGGGTCTCCAGGTTCCGCAGCTCGGGGCTCAGCTCCGCCTCGCAGAGAATCAGGACGTGGATGTTGGACTCCAGAGCCCAGCGGATGACCTCGGGCTGGTCGCCGCAGACGGCGATGTAGTTCTCATGGTCGAAGAGCTGCTGGTCGGCCCCCTTGGGCAGGCCCAGAATGAGCTCGCCCGAGACGCTGTCCACACAGGCCCCGGCGTCGTTCAGCACCCGGCCCTCCAGCACGGAAAGCAGGTTGAAGAGCGGCACGTCCCGCACCATGGGGTCCTCGATGGTCTGCATGTCGTAGCTGGCCACGTCGCCGGAGGAGAGCATTCCGTAGAGGCTGCCGTCCTCGTTGGTCACGGGGATCGCCGTGATGGCGGGGTCGTTGCGCAGGATGTCCCAGCCCCGGCCCACGGTGAGGGCGGCGCTCAGAGCGGGGGGCGTGTCGTAGTCCAGATCCAGAACCTGGGTCCGCATATCCTTGATGTAGACGGGCGGTTCAAAGCCAAAGCGTTCCAGAATGCGTTTGGACTCGTCGTTCAGATGGCCCAAACGGCTCGCAACGTAGCCCCGTTCGCCCAGCGCGTTCTGCAGGGCGGCATAGGACATGGCCGAGACGATGGAATCCGTATCCGGGTTCCGATGGCCGGTAACGAAGACTTGATCCATAGTGACCTCCTTTGTATGGGAATGAATGCGAATACTATATCTATTCTATTATGCCGCATTTTCGCGGTTTTGTCAATCATTTTGCACGCTGCTTCCCCGAATCCCCGAACCTGAATTTCTAATCCCGGATCCTTTCGTAGCGCCGCCGGGTGGCCTCGCCGCCCCGCAGGTGGCGCTCGGCCTTGTTCCGGTCCAGCACGACCCGGACCCGAAGCCAGAGCAGCCGGTCAGCCCGCTCCAGGCGCTCGGTCAGATCCTTGTGCACCGTGGACTTGGACACGCCGAAGCGCTCCGCCGCGGCCCGGACCGTGGCCCCGGTCTCCAGCACGTAAAGCCCCAGCTCCCGTGCCCGCTCGTCGATGGTATCTGTCATATCCGCACCTCCCAGCTTTTCAAGAAAGTCTATGCGGCGGGTACGGCGGGAAATGAATGCGAAATGCCCCGCCGCGGAAGAAGCTGAGGGATCACGGGCCAAAAAAGAAAAATTTCCAAAACCCGGTTACCACCCTTGCACATCCGGGAAAACTATGGTACAATATCCTGTAAATTGGAGTACTGTGTTTATTGGGGGATTCCTATGACCGCTTTGACCAACTGGTTCCAGGGCATCGATCTGAACCGCATCATTGAATGGCTCATGTTTGCCGCGGCGGCGCTCATCGCCATCTGCGTCCACGAGAGCTGTCACGCCCTGTCGGCCCTCTGGCTGGGGGACGACACCGCCAAGCGCATGGGCCGCATCAGCCTGAACCCGCTGCGCCACCTGGATCCGGTGGGCTTCCTCATGATGGTGGTGGCCCACTTCGGCTGGGCCAAGCCCGTGCCCATCAATCCCTACCGCATGACGAAGGTCAAGAACCCCAAGGTCGGCATGGCCCTCACCGCCGCCGCGGGACCCATTTCCAACGTGATCCTGGCCTTCCTCTTCGGGATCGGATATTTCATCGTCTTGTATCCCATCTACTGGCCGTATTGGCTGGAATGGGGTTATTACATTTCTGCCTCCGGATGGCGCGACTATCTCGGCCTCTTCCTGTTTCGGTGTTTCCTGCTGAATGCCGGCCTGGCGGTCTTCAACCTGATCCCTGTCTCTCCCCTGGACGGTTCCAAGATCTTTGCCATCGTCCTGCCGAACAAGGCCTACGCCTGGCTCATGCGCTACGAGAAGTACGGCTTTATCATCCTGGCGGTCCTGCTTTTTACCGGCGTCCTGGACAAGCCCCTGAGCTACCTGGTGGGCGGTTTGATGTACGTCGTCGCCGCCGTCGCCGAGCCGATTGCGAGGCTGATCACGGGCGTATAGCGCCGCCTCATTATTCTGCATTCGGAAACGGAGTTTCCCGTATGAACGAACCGAATTACCACCTCACAGGTGTGATGAAGGCCCATGACGAGACCGCCGGGGATTTCGACGGCCCCCTGGACCTGATCCTGCTCCTGCTGAGCAAAAACAAAATTGAGATCCAGGACGTGTCGATCACGGCGATCCTGGAGCAGTACCTGGCCTGGATGGAAGAGATGAAGCGCATGGACATGGAGATCGCCAGCGAGTTTATCGCCATGGCCTCTCATCTCATGCTCATCAAGACCAAGATGCTGCTCTCCGCCGCCGAGCAGGCCGAGGCCCTGTCCGAGATGGAACAGCTGATCCAGTCTCTCCAGGAGCGTCAGCGCCAGGAGGCCATCGACCGGGTCCGGACCGCCGCGGCCTTCCTGGAGGGGCGGAACGAGCTGGGCCTGGGCCTATTTCCCAAGGCCCCGGAGCCCTTTGAGCGGGACAGGACCTACCGCTACCGCCACGAGCCCGCGGACCTGCTGCGGGCCTTCGAGAGCATTTCCGAGCGCAGCAAGGCCCAGCTCCCGCCGCCCCGGGCCAGCTTCGAGGGCATCGTGGGCCGGGAGCCCTACCCCGTCACGAAAAAGACCGCGGAGCTGCTGAAAAAGCTGGTTCTCCGGGGCGTCAGCGCCCTGCGCCGCCTCTTCCGGGGCTGCCGCAGCCGCTCTGAGATCGTGGCGACCTTCCTGGCCGTGCTGGAGCTGTGCCGGACCAACGCCGTGGAGCTGAGCGAGGAGGGCGGAGAGACCGCCGTCCGGCTGCTGCGGGTGCCGGGAAAGGAGGAAGCGAATGGATCATAAGGAGCTTGCCCGCATCTGCGAGGCAGTATTGTTCGCCGCCGGGGAGCCGGTGGAGACGGAGCGGCTCAGCTTCGTCACCGAGACCGACCCCGACGAGATCCGGGCCGTCATGAAGGAGCTCATGGACCTCTACGCCTTCGAGCGCCGGGGCATCCGCATCCTCCGGCTGGAGGACAGCTGGCAGATGTGCTCCCAGAACGACCTGGCCCCCTGGGTCACCCGTGCCCTGGAGACCCGCAAGCCCCCGAAGCTCTCGGCCTCCCAGCTGGAGACCCTCACCATTATCGCCTACTACCAGCCCACCACCAAGGCCTTCGTGGAGAAGCTCCGGGGGGTGGACAGCGCGTATTCCGTTTCGGCTCTGCTGAACAAGAAGCTCATCGAGGAAGACGGCCGCCTGGAAGCCCCGGGCCGCCCCATCCTCTACCGCACCACCCCCGACTTCCTCCGCACCTTCGGTCTGGAGTCCCTGGACGAGCTGCCGGAGATGGAGAAGGTGCAGTTCAGCACCGCCGCCGAGGACGGCGGCGAGGCAACAGGCAGCGGGCAACAGGCAACAGGGGACCGCGCCGTAGGGGCGGCCATTGGCCGCCCGCCCGAGGCAGAAGCCTCCGATCAACCGGCAGAGGAGGCGAAGGCTGAATGAGGGTATTCCTGATCATTGCCGCCGTCATCTTCCTGATCGGATGCATCCCCGTGGGCGTCATTTTCCGATACCATGACGAGATCGAATTGAAGCTGACGATCCTCTTCATCCGGATCGGCATCCTGCCGAAGAAGCCGATGTCCCGGAAGAAGCGGGAAAAGGCCGAAGCGAAGAAAGCAAAGAAGGACGCCAAGAAGGCCGCGGCCAAGGAGAAAAAGAAGAAAAAGAAACAGGCGCAAAGCCTGATCGCCAAGCCCGAAGAGCCGGAAAAGCCCAAGAAGCCCCTGCCGGAGAAGGTCAGAGAGATCATCCCCTGGGCGAAGCTGGGCGCGAAATTTGTCGGCCAGTTCTTCCACCGGAAGCTTACGGTCACCCGGCTCCGGGTCCGCGCCGCCCTGGCGGGAGGCGACCCGGCCAAAACCGCCGAGACCATCGGCAAGGCCTGGGAGGCCATCGGCATCGCCATGCCGATCCTGGAGCAAGCGTTCCGGATCAAGGAAAAGAAGATCGCGGTGTATCCCGACTTCACAGCCTCCAAGACCGACCTGGAGGCGGAACTGCGGGTCCGGCTCCGGATCGGCGGCGTCGTGCTCCTGCTCCTGAAATTTGCGGGCAAAGCCCTGGCGCTTTTCATCCGTCAAAAACTCGCCGGCGGAAAAGACAAAGAAAAAGAAGACAAAGAGAAAGAAACCGGCAAGAACGCGGTTGCGTAACATCATACCGAAGAAAAATACCAGAAAGGTTGGGTATCAGATATGAATAACAACATCTCCGAAATGCTGGCCTCCACGATGGAGAAGATGCAGAAGATGGTGGACGTCAACACCATCATCGGCGCGCCGGTGGACGTGGGCGGCGTGACGGTCGTTCCGATTTCCAAGGTCCGTATCGGCGTGGGCGGCGGCGGCAGCGACTTTGCCACCAAGAACGCGCTGGCGGCCAAGAAGGATCCCTTCGGCGGCGGCATCGGCGGCGGCGTGAACATCGATCCCGTGGCCTTCCTCATCATCAAGGGCGATTCCGTGCGGATGCTGCCCGTGGCGGAGCCCGCCTCCAGCACCGCGGACCGTCTCCTGGAGCAGGCCCCCGAGCTGATCGACAAGCTGGCCGACTTCCTGGATGGCTTCAAGCCCAAGACCGAGGCCTGAACTGCGAATTCGGATTGCGGAGCCGTAGGGGCCGATGCCCACATCGGCCCCTGCGAATGCGTTTGACAAATTTCGAATTTGAAAAATAACGCATAGTTCGACCCGTTTCGGGGAAACTGGAACGGGTGATGAAGGATGAAACGACTTTTCTTTCTGCTGACGGCACTCCTTTTCGCTGTCGGCAGTCTCTGCCTGCCCGCGGCCGCCGCTGAGGCCGCGCCTTCCGTCTCCGCAGGACGCGGCGTGCTGATGGACGCCGACACCGGAGCGCTGCTCTGGTCCCGGCACCCGGACGATCCCGGGCTGATCGCCTCCACCACAAAGATCATGACAGCCTGGCTGGCCTGTGAGGCCGGGGATCTGGACCGTCCCGTGACCGTCCCCCCGGAGGCCGTGGGGGTGGAGGGCTCGTCTCTGTACCTGCAGGAAGGGGAGACCCTGACCCGGGAGGAGCTGCTTCTCGGCACCATGCTCCATTCCGGCAACGACGCCGCCCTGGCCCTGGCCATTGACACGGCGGGCAGCGAGACGGCCTTCGTGGATCGCATGAACGAAGCAGCCCGCAGGCTCGGCCTGCAAAACACCCATTACGCCAACCCGCACGGCCTGGATCAGGAGGGCAACTACGGCTCCGCCCGGGATCTGGCCCTGCTGACGGCGGCGGCTCTGCAGAATCCGGAGTTCCGGCGCATCGCCGCCGCGAAGACGGCTGTCGTGTCCGGGGATCGGATGCTGACCAACCACAATAAGCTCCTCTGGCGCTGCCCCGGCTGCATCGGGGTGAAGACCGGGTATACCCGGGCGGCGGGGCGGCTCCTGGTCAGCGCGGCGGAGCGGGAGGGCCGGACCCTGATCTGCGTCACGGTCAACGATCCCGCCGACTGGCAGGACCACATGGCCCTGCTGGACTGGGGCTTCGCCCAATTCCGGCAGGAGCAGACGGCGGTCAAAGGCCAGCCGATCATGCGGGTCGGTGACCTGACCCTGATCGCGCAGGCGGATCTGACGCTCTCCCTCGCTCCCGGAGAGGAGCCCCGCCTGGTCTACGTCCCGGATTTTCCCCACGCCGGTACGGTCAAAGTGTACCTGAACGGCAAATGCGTCGCCGAGGTGCCCGTTTCCTGGCCACCCGCCAGTTGAAAATTGATAGTTGAAAGTTGAAAATGAATGTGTTTTGCAGATTGCAATCTGCAAAACTCCGATCACTTTCAATTTTTAATTCTCAACTTTCAACTTCATATCGCAAGAACAAAAAGAAATGAAAGAACGTGTTCAGAAGATAATCTCCGCTGCGGGGCTCTGTTCCCGGCGGCGTGCGGAGGAATGGATTGTCCAGGGCAAGGTCACCGTGAACGGAGGCCTTGCCCGCCTTGGCGATACGGCGGATCCGGAGACCGACCTGGTTTTGATCGACGGCAAGCCCCTGCCCGCCGTTCCCGCCGAGACGGTCACCGTGCTGCTCTACAAGCCCCGGGGCGTCGTCACCACCCTCTCCGACGAGAAGGGCCGCCAAACGGTTGCGGAGCTCCTGCCCCCGGCGCTGGGGCGGCTCTACCCCGTGGGCAGGCTGGATCAGTTCTCCGAGGGCTTGCTGCTGATGACCAACGACGGAGCCCTGGCCCAGCGCCTGACCCACCCCGCCGGGGAGGTCCGCAAAACCTACCGTCTCTGGGTCTCCGGCTGGCACGAAGGCGCCCTCGCGCTCCTGCGCCGCCCCATCGTCCTGGATGGCCGAAGCATCCAAGCGCCGGAGCTGCGATTGATGTGGCAGCGTGACGGAACGGCATTGCTGGAGATTACCATCCACGAGGGACGGAACCGCCAGATCCGGCGGATGGCCGAGGCCGCGGGCCTGAAGACCACCCGCCTCCAGCGCATCGCCGAAGGCCCGATCTCCCTGGGCGACCTGAAATCGGGGCAATGGCGATATCTGACTGAGGCGGAACTGCGGCAATTGAGAACTGAGAATTGAGAATTGAAAATGGATGTGTTTCGCAAATTGCAATTTGCGAAACTCCGAAAATTCTCAATTCTCAACTCTCAATTCTCAATTCAGAGGAAAACCTTTATGAATGAATACGACGTTATCGTAGTGGGCGGCGGCGCCGCGGGGATGTTCGCCGCGATCCAGGCGGGCTATGCCGGGGCAAAGGTCCTGCTGCTGGAGCCCAACGAGCGGCTGGGCAAAAAGCTCTACATCACCGGCAAGGGACGCTGCAACCTGACCAACGACTGCTCCTGGCAGGAGGTCCTGAAGAACGTCCCCCGGAACCCCCGCTTCCTCTATTCCGTCCTCTCGGGCTTCACCCCCGCCGACGCGATCACATTTTTCGAGTCCCACGGCTGCGAGACCAAGACCGAGCGGGGGAACCGGGTCTTCCCGGTGTCCGACAAGTCCGCCTCCGTGGTGGACGCCCTGAAAACCGCCCTGGGTTACGCCGGGGTCGAGCTCCGCCGCGCAAGAGCCAAGGAGATCCTGACCGCGCCTCCTGCGGCAGAAACGTCCCGATCCTGTCATTGCGAGACCAGTCCGCAGACTGGTCGTGGCAATCCGTATCCCCCGTCCCCCGTTGTCACCGGCGTCCGCACGGACCGGGGCGACTTCCATGCCCCCGCCGTGATCCTGGCCACCGGCGGCAAATCCTACCCCGCCACCGGCTCCACCGGCGACGGCTACCGGATGGCAAAGGCCCTGGGCCATACCATCGTTCCCCCCGTGGGCTCCCTGGTGCCCCTGGTGGAGGACGGCCCCTGGTGCGCCCGCATGCAGGGCCTGGCCCTGAAAAACGTCAACCTGCGGCTGTATGAAAGCCTTCCCCCTGGGGGGAAGGTGTCGGCGCAGCCGACGGATGAGGGGACGACCCGGGCGAGAGCCGTCGGAAAACCCGTCTACGAGGAATTCGGCGAACTCCTCTTTACCCACTTCGGCCTCTCCGGGCCGGTGATCCTCTCGGCCTCGGCCCACATGGAGCAGGACAAGGTTTACATAATCTCGATAGACCTGAAGCCCGCCCTGGACGAGGCCACCCTGGACGCCCGGATCCTGCGGGACTTCGCCGCGGCCAAAAACCGCAGCTTCGAGAACGCCCTCTCGGGGCTCTATCCCAAGACCATGATCCCGGTGATCGTGGAGCGCTCCGGCATCCCCGGCGACACGAAGGTGAATTCCGTCACCAAGGAACAGCGCCGCAGCCTTCTGGAACTGACGAAGCAGTTTACCGTCAAAATCTCCGGCCTGCGCCCGGTGGAGGAGGCTATCGTCACCTCCGGCGGCGTGTCGGTGAAGGAGATCGACCCGAAGACCATGGAGAGCAAGCTGGTCCCCGGCCTCTACTTCGCCGGGGAAGTCATCGACGTGGACGCCTACACCGGCGGCTTCAACCTGCAGATCGCGTGGGCGACGGCGTACGCCGCGGCCAACGCTGCCGCAAGTGACAGGTGACAGGTGACAAGTGACAGGAGACAATGTAGCGCGGGCAATCTGCCCGCATGTCTGCTGACTTTTGCGCCGAACCGAAAGGAGAGCTTTTCATGGAACCGCGTGTATTATACGAGGCGGCCTTTGAGCTTGATTTTGCGCTTCTGGTTGTACCGCTTCTCTTTTTCGCCAGCCTGATCGCCTTCCTCGTCTTTGTAAAAAAGAAACGGGATTCCGCTGCAGACCGCGTCTCGAAGACCGGAATTCAGATCGGAATGATCTTCAGCGGAGGTCTTGCGATCCAGCTTGCGCTTTTCACAGCGATACTTATCTTCTACCACGCCGCTATGTATCAGGCCACAGTCGGAGCCTATCAACGGGGCGAGTATCAGACGGTGGAGGGATACGTAACGGAGTTTGACCCCATGCCGGCAACGGGACACGCCAGGGAATCCTTTACGATCAACGGCGTCTGTTTTGCATACAGCGATTTTGAGAGTCAATCCGGCTATCACAACGCCAGATCCCTCGGCGGCGTGATCACCGGTGACGGCCAGCATCTGAAAATCGGCTATACAGAGTTCTTCGGACGCAACGTGATCGTATATATCGAGGAATTGCCTTAGGTCAAGCTGCGGACAAGCAATGCTTGTCCCTACATCTTACATCTTACTTCTCACTTCTCAATTCTCACTTCTCACTTCACAGGAGGTTGTACATATGGACAAATACGTATCTGTGGCGATTGACGGGCCCGCCGGGGCGGGGAAGAGCACCATCGCCAAGCGGGTGGCCGCCGAGCTGGGCTGGCTCTATGTGGACACCGGGGCCATCTACCGCACCGTGGGCTATCACATGAGCCTCATGGGCATCGGCCCGAAGGACAAGGACGGCATCGAGCGCTGCATCGACGACGTGAACATCCAGATCGAGTATCGGGATGACGGGATCCAGCACATGATCCTCAACGGCCAGGACGTGACGGATTTGATCCGCACGCCGGAGATGTCCATGATGGCCTCGGGCGTCTCGGCCCAGCCCTGCGTCCGGGCCTATCTGCTGGATATGCAGCGGGAGCTGGCCCGGACCCACAACGTGGTGATGGACGGACGGGACATCGGCACCGTGGTGCTGCCGGACGCCACTGTCAAGGTCTACCTCACCGCCTCCGCCGAGGTCCGGGCCGAGCGCCGCTGGAAGGAGCTGCTCGCCAAGGGCCAGGACGTCAAATATGAGGACGTCTACATCGACGTGGTGAAGCGCGACGAGCAGGACATGAACCGGAAGATCGCCCCCCTGAAGTGCGCCGACGACGCGGAGCTTCTGGACTGCTCCTATCTGACCATCGACCAGGTGGTGGCCGAGATGAAGGCCATTATTCGGAAGAAGGTGCAGCCGTAATGGCAAGCCAGACTGAACTGACGACCCGCCCGGCCAAAAAGAAGGCCGAACCCGGCAGGGGTTTCGCCGTCAAGCATTTGTATCGCTTTTTCCGAGATCTGATCGGCTTCTTCCTCTGCCTGTACCATTGGCCGACCTTCCGGGGCCGGGAAAATCTTCCGGAGGGTCCCTGCGTAATCTGCGGCAACCATTCCGGCTTTGCAGATCCGCTCTGGGTCTTCCTGCTGATGCGGACCCGGCTCCCGCCCTGGACCATGGCCAAGAAATCCGTCATGGAAAAACCGGTTCTGGGCCGCTTCCTGGCAGCCTTCCGGGCTTTCCCGGTGGACCGGGACAATGTGGATCTGCCCGCCATCAAGAAGTCGCTGTCGGTGCTGAAGAACGGGGAGAAGCTGCTGATCTTCCCCGAGGGCACCCGCGTCAAAAACGGCAAAAAATCCGAGCCCAAATCCGGCGCGGTGATGCTGGCCCAGCGGACCGGCGTGCCTGTGGTGCCGGTCTATATCACCCATGGCCGCAAGCCCTTCCGGCCCGTCAAGGTTATCATGGGCGAGGCCTATACCCCGGATTGGAGCTGCAGCCGCCCCGACGCCGCGGAGCTGGAAGAGAAGACCGCGGAGCTGATGAAGAAGATCTATGCCTTGGGGAAGGCGTGAAGTATGCTTCGCATATGAAGTATGGCTTCGCCATATCTTACATTATTCATCATTCATCGTTTTATTCGCAGAATAAAACGATACTTCATCCGAATCCGGGAGAGGAACCGACAGAGAATGAAAGTGACATTATCGGAAAACGCCGGCTTCTGCTTCGGCGTCCGCCGGGCGGTGGAGCTCGTGGAGAAGACCGCCGCTGAGGGCAGGCCCGTGGTGACCCTGGGGCCCATCGTCCACAACCGGCACGTGGTGGAGCGCTTCCGGGCCCTGGGGGTCCGGGAGGTCTCCGATGTGGCCGAAGTCCCCGAAGGCGCCGCGGTCATCATCCGGGCCCACGGTGTGGGCCGGGACGTCTACGAGGCCCTGGAGGCCCGGGGGCTGGCCGTGGTGGACGCCACCTGTCCCTTTGTGGAGCGGATTCACAAGCTGGTTCGCATGGCCGAGGCCGAGGGCCGCAGGCCTGTGATTTTCGGCACAAGGACCCACCCCGAGGTGGTGGGGATCTGCGGCTGGTGCGCCGAGCCAGTGGTGGTGGAGAGCCCCGAAGAGCTGGAACGCTGGCTGAAAGAGGCCCCCGAACGTCGAAATCAGCCCCTGGCACTGGCCGCGCAGACCACTTCCAATCAAAATTTGTGGAAAAAAGTTGAAGAAATTGCAAATTCGCTCTGTACAAATTGCAAAACTTTTGATACAATATGCGAAGCGACTGAAAATCGGCAGACTGCTGCCGCTCTTCTGGCGGCGCAGAGCGACGCCATGATCGTAGTCGGCGACCGGACCAGCTCCAATACCAAACAGCTGGCCGCCATCTGCAGGGCCCATTGCGGAAGGGTCTTCGCGGTGGACAACGCCGCCGAGCTGGCGGACTGCGATTTTTCAGGCATTCATACCATCGGCATCACCGCAGGGGCATCGACGCCTGCGTGGATAATAAAGGAGGTCAATCAAACCATGGATGAAATCAAAACAGTAGTGGAGGAAGTCCAAACTACAGATACTGCTGCAACGACGGAGGAAAGCTTTGAGGCGCTGCTGGACGCAAGTATCAAAACTCTAAACACAGGAGATACGGTCACAGGTACAGTCGTCGCCATCGGCACCACCGAAGTCCAGGTTGACCTTGGGACGAAGCACGCCGGATACATCCCCTGTGACGAAGTGAGCGCGGACCCCAACGTCAAGCCTGAGGACGTGCTCCACGTCGGCGACGAGATCAAGGTTTTCGTCGTCCGCGTCAACGACCAGGAGGGCACTGTTCAGCTCAGCCGCAAGAAGCTGGACGGCATGCGCGTCTGGGACGAGCTGCAGGAAGCAGCCGACAACAAAACTCCCGTGGAAGCCAAAATCACCGAGACCAACAAGGGCGGCCTGGTGGCGAACGTCAAGGGCGTCCGGGTGTTCATCCCCGCTTCCGCTTCCGGCGTGGCCCGTGGCGGCAACCTGGAGGAACTGAAGGGTCAGACCGTGAAGGTCCGCATCACTGAGGTCAACCGCGAGCGCCGCGGCGGCCGCGTGGTGGGCTCCATCCGCGCCGTGGCCAACGAAGAGCGCAAGGCCGCGCAGGAGAAGATCTGGTCCGAGATCGAGGTCGGCAAGAAGTACACCGGCGTTGTGAAGTCCCTGACTTCCTACGGCGCCTTTGTGGACATCGGCGGCGTGGACGGCATGGTTCACGTGTCCGAGCTGAGCTGGCGGCGGATCAAGAACCCCGCCGAGGTCGTCAAGGTCGGCGACGTCATCGACGTCTACGTCATCGCCCTGGATCCCGAGAAGCGCAAGATCTCCCTGGGCTACAAGACCGCCGAGATGAACCCCTGGAACCAGTTCACCGCCAAGTACAACGTGGGCGACGTGGCCAAGGTCAAGGTCGTGAAGATGATGACCTTCGGCGCCTTCGCCGAGATCGTGCCCGGCGTGGACGGCCTGATCCACATCTCCCAGATCGCGGATCGCCGCATTGCCAAGCCCGAGGACGTGCTGACCGTCGGTCAGGAAGTGGACGCCAAGATCATCGACATCGACGCCGAGAACAAGCGCATCTCCCTGTCCATCCGCGCCCTGCTGAATCCCACCGTGGAGGAGCAGGCCAAGGCTCTGGCTGAGGAGGCCGCCGAGGCCGTCGTCGAGACCGCCGAGCCCGCCGCCGAGGCTGTGGAAGAGGTCGCTGAGACCGTCGAGGCCCAGTAAGCGTACATTCTCCGTTCCCCATGCAGGGCCTCCCGTCTTGCATGGGGAGCTTTTTCAATTGAGAATTGAGAAGTGAGAAATGAGAATTATCTTGAGAATTATAATGTAGGGACAAGCATCGCTTGTCCGCTTACTTCCTGCTTCTTACTTCTTACTTCTTACTTATGAACTCCCCCGAAAGGAGGAAAGCGCGTGAAAAAGACACTTTGCCTGCTGTTGGCCCTCTGCCTCCTGGCCGGGCTGTTTACCGCCTGCGGCAAGAAGCCCGAATCGGCGGGGGAATCCCTCTTTGCCGAGCGGGGGAGTGTGGAGCGGCAGCCCCTGGGGACCCTGATCCCCGCGGGGAACGCCGAGGCCGTCCTGGCCTCCCTCTCCGCCGTGGGCCAGACCCTGGCTCCGGACTGGGCGGGCGAGGCCGAGGCCGCGCCCCGGCTTCGGCTGGCCGCCGACGCCGGACCCGACGAGGATACGGCGGCGACGGACGGCTCCTATCTGTACATGCTGGACCGCTACGGCCTGATCGTCTGCTCCGCCGCCGGGGCCGACAGCGAGATCCTCTCCTACACCCGGGTGGACCGGGGCGGGAGCGGCTGGTCCGAGCGGCTCTACGTGGAGGGGGACCGGGCCGCCGTGGTGTGCTCGGTCTCTGAGACCGGCGAAGACGGCGAGGCCCTGTACAACGCCGCGGAGACCCGGGTGATCCTGCTGGACCTGTCCGACAAAAACGCGCCGCTTCTGCTGGCCGAGACCGCTGTGGAGGGGAGCCTGACGGAGGCCTGTCTGCTGAACGGGACCCTCTGCCTGGTGACCCGGCGGACCCTGTCGGCCCTGCCCGAAACCGGCGACGAGCTGCTGCCCCGGCTCTGGGAGAACGGCAAGGAGCTGCGCCTGACCGCAGGAGACGTCTATATCGCCCCCGAACCGGCCCGGACGGCCCTGACCGTCGCGGCCGCGGTGCGGCTCTCCGACGGTCGGATCGCCGACGCTCTGGCCTTTACCGACGGCGTGGACGCCGTTCGCCCGTCGGGCGACTGCCTCTGGCTGGCCCGGACGATCTGGTCCGAGACCGCCTCCGCCCCCCGGCAGGAGGCCCCTTACACGGTCGTGGACTATGACACTGCGGCCCGGACCGAGCTGCGGAAGCTCCGGCTGGAGAACAATCAGCTCCGGCTGGAGGGCGGCTGCGTCCTGGAGGGCGCCCTGTCCGATCCTTCGGCTCTGGAGCTTCTGAGCAGCGGCCTCGGCCTCTTCACCCAGAAGGACAGCCGCAGCTTCTCGGCCTACACCGACGAAAACCATGGCTGGACCAACTACGAGCTCCATTCCCTGAACCGGAGCGCCGCCCTGTCCCTGCTGGACGGGGATCTGAACGTGACCGGCGCCCTGACCGCCCTGGGCGGAGAGCAAAACGCCGGGGCCTGCCGCTTCGTGGGCGGCCTGGCCTGGATCACGGCGGGAGACGCTGCCGCGGTCTACCTGGCGAACCTCGCCGATCCCGCCCGCCCCGCCCCCAGCGGGAGCCTGTCCTGCCCGGGGGAGACCCTGCTGCTGCGGTCCTTCGGGGAGGGCTGTGTCCTCGGCATCTCCGAGCCCGGGGAAGGGGAGGACTGGGAGCTGGCGGTCTACGACGTGACGGACCCCGCCGAACCGGTCAAAGCGGCCAGTCTGAACCTGGGCGGGCACGCCCCCACGGCCTCCCTCTCGGATCCCGGCGCCTTTTTCACCGATCCCGTCAACGGCCTCATCGGCTTCCCCACAGCCGGGAAAAACGGGAACGAATACCTGCTGGCCGCCTGGGACGGCTCCAAGCTCCGGATCAACGGCTCCTTCCAGCTGGAATACGTCCCTGCCGACGCCCGGGCCCTGCTTCTGAACGGCATTCTCTATATCTGCAGCCCCGGCGAGGTCTGCGTCACCGACCCGGAGACCATGAAGGTCATAAAAACCGTTTCCAACGCGGTTGGATAATAAGTTGTGATGGTATTATTATGAAGCAGGAAAAAATCGACCGCATCAACGTCCTGGCCCGGAAGGCCAAAGCCGAGGGGCTGACCGAGGCGGAAATCGCCGAACGGGACGCGCTGCGCAAGGAATACATCGCAGCGGTCAAGGCCAGCCTGACCGGCCAGCTGGACCACACCTGGCTTGTGGACGAAAAGGGGAACAAACGGCCCCTGCCCCGAAAGGACCGCCCGTAGGGCGGCCTGACCTCAGGCCGCCGCGCCGGAAGAACAAGCAACAAGCACAAATTAGAAGTATGAGGAAACAACTATGAAACTTTCGAAACTGATCGCTGTTTTGCTGACGCTGCTGCTGATGGCGTCGCTCTTCTCTGCCTGCGGCGGAGAGGGAGAAAACGAGAGCCAGCCCCAGGCGACCCTGCCCGGCATTGCGGATCCCGTTGGAAGTCAGCGCCCCGCGGACGACTCGAAGGAGGGAGAGGAGAATACGCCTTCCGACACTGCCGCCGATCCCGCCGCGGCCACAAAGGTCGACGCCTCTGACGAGCAGCCCGGCAAGGATCCGGGAGAAAGCACCGGCGAAAGCAAGCCCGACAAGGATCAGACGAACCCGTCCCAGCCCAATCCCGGCCAGTCCGATCCCGATCCCTCCGAATCCGCGGCGTCCGAACCCGCTTCGTCCGGCGTTCCCTCCGACGACAGCGGCGAGGATATCCCCTTGAACACCACCGAAGCCCCGGATCTTACCCCCGAGGATCTGCATTAAGGCGGCGGCAGGAGACGGTCAAACTGTCAGCTTCTCTGCAGGGACCCGTAAACTGTCAAATTTTTTCCCTTGACAAACGCCCCGCGCTGTGCTATACTGTGCGAGCTGTCAAAGAATTGACCTTGACATGCTCTCGCAAGGAGGTCCTTCCCATGAAACCGGACAAGCTGACCATGGCGCTGCTGCTGGACTGCTACGGAGAGCTGCTGACGGAAAAGCAGCGGGACTGCTTCGACCTCTACTGCAACCAGGACCTGACCCTGGCGGAGATCGCCGAGCTCCAGGGCACCAGCCGGCAGGGCATCCACGACGCGGTGACCCGGGCCGAGGCTCAGCTTCTGCGCTACGAAGAGGTCACGGGCTGCCTGGACCGGGAGCGCCGGGATCTGCAGATCGCCGCCCGCCTGGAGGCGCTGGCCGCTTCCCTGCAGGATATGAGCCGGCGGGAAACGGAAGAAGCCCTCCGGAACGCTGCGGCGGCTCTGCGGCAAATTGATAATTGATAGTTGAAAGTTGAGGGATCGTTCAAATTGCCATTTGAACGCTGAAAAGATAGAGATCAGCTTTCAAGCCGGTTTCATTTCTGCTTTTCAGATGGCAATCTGAAAAACACCTCCATTTTCAATTTTCAACTTTCAATTTTCAATTCCGAAAACGAACCCTAACGAAAGGAGATCGCGCCTGTGGCATTCGAAGGCTTAACTGAAAAGCTCTCCGCCGCCTTTCAGCGGCTGCGGAGCAAGGGCCGCCTGACGCCTGCCGACGTCAAGGAGGCCATGCGCGAGATCAAGATGGCTCTGCTGGAAGCGGACGTGAGCTACAAGGTCGTCAAGGACTTCACCAAGACCGTCACGGAGCGCTGCGTGGGCAGCGACGTGCTGGAGGGTCTGAATCCCGCTCAGATGGTGGTCAAGATCGTCAACGAGGAGCTCACCGCCATGATGGGCGGCGAGAACCAGAAGCTGACCATGGCTTCCAACGGCCCCACCATCGTGATGCTGGTGGGCCTCCAGGGCGCGGGCAAGACCACCAACGGCGCCAAGCTCGCCGGCTGGTTCAAGAAGACCCAGAACAAGCGCCCCCTGCTGGTGGCCTGCGACGTCTACCGCCCCGCCGCCATCAAGCAGTTGGAGGTGGTGGGCGGCCAGCTGGACATCCCCGTTTTCCAGATGGGGCAGGACGATCCCGTGAAGATCGCCAAGGCCAGTCTGCGCCACGCCCAGCAGCACGGCAACGACATGGTGTTCCTGGATACCGCGGGCCGTCTGCACGTGGATGAAAAGCTCATGCAGGAGCTGCAGGCCATCAAGGCCGAGCTCAGGCCCACGGAGATCCTGCTGGTGGTGGACGCCATGACCGGCCAGGACGCGGTGAACGCTGCCCAGAGCTTCAACGAGCGGCTGGACATCGACGGCGTCATGCTCACCAAGCTGGACGGCGACGCCCGGGGCGGCGCGGCCCTGTCCGTCAAGGCCGTCACCGGCAAGCCCATCAAGTTCATCGGCGTGGGCGAGAAGCTGGATCAGATCGAGCCCTTCCATCCCGGCCGCATGGCAGGCCGGATCCTGGGCATGGGCGACGTGCTCTCTCTCATCGAAAAGGCGGAGCAGGCCATCGACCAAAAGAAGGCCGCCGAGCTGGAGGAGCGCCTGCGCCAGAACAAGTTCACCCTGACGGATTTCCTGGACCAGCTCAACCAGCTCAAAAACATGGGCAACCTCCAGGACCTCATCGGCATGATCCCCGGCATGGGAGCCATGAAGGACGTCCAGGTGGACGAAAAGGCCATGGGCCGCACCGAAGCCATCATCCGGTCCATGACGCCCTACGAACGGGAGAATCCCAACGTCCTGGGTTCCAGCCGCAAAAAGCGCATCGCCGCCGGCAGCGGCACCCGGGTGGAGGACGTGAACAAGCTGCTGAAGCAATTCCAGACCATGCAGCAGATGATCAAGCAGTTCTCCGGCAAGGGAGCCAACAAGAAACTGAAAAAGCTGCAGAAGCGCGGCGGCTTCCCAGGCATGGGCGGCTTCCCGGGCATGTAAAAAGTTGAAAGTTGAAATGAAAATTGAAAGTTGAAAATGAAATAATCATTATAAACAATAAGGAGAATCATCATGGTTAAAATCAGACTGAGACGCATGGGCGCCAAGAAGAACCCCTACTACCGCATTGTTGTCGCTGACTCCCGCAGCCCCCGCGACGGCCGCTGCATCGAAGAGATCGGCACCTACGATCCCCAGGCCAATCCCTCTGCCATCACCGTGGACGCGGAGAAGGCCCAGACCTGGATCAAGAACGGCGCGCAACCCACCGATACTGTCAGAGGACTGCTGAAGAAGGCCGGCGTTCTGTAAGAACCGAGGGCTGAACGATGAAGGAACTGTTGCTCTATATCGCCCGCAACCTGGTGGAGCATCCGGAGCAGGTCACGGTGGAGTCCTATGAGGGCGACCCCCTGGTCCTGGAGCTTCGTGTTGCCCCCGAGGATATGGGCAAGGTCATTGGCCGCGAGGGCCGGATCGCCAGAGAAATCCGCGCGATTATGAAGTCCGTGGCGCAGCGCCAGGGCATCCGTGTCAGCGTGGAGATCGTAGATTAAGCCAAAAAGGGCTGCTGCTTCAAGAGCAGCGGCCCTTTTTGGAATTTAGAATTGAAAATTGAGAATTGATACTGAACTCCCATAGAAAGATTGAAAAATGTTCCGTGCAGGAATTGCGTCAGACGAGGCGGAGGACGCAGGCGGGCTTGACGCCCGGCAAGGACGACAACGAAGTATGACACAATTTCTGCCGAAACAGATTAAAGGTTTCTATGGGAGTTCAGTATGAGAACTGCAGCGCGGGCAATCTGCCCGCAAAAACCTCCCGGAAGGAGAGACCGAAGCATGAATGAAACATACCTTGAAGCCGGGAAGATCGTCTCCACCCACGGGATCCGGGGTGAGGTCAAGGTCCTGCCCTGGGCCGACAGCCCGGAATTTCTGACCCGGTTCAAGACCTTTTATCTCGTAGGGGGCGGCGTCCTCGACGCCCCGAACCTGTCGATTTCTGATACCCGCGGGCCGTCGGGGACGCCGACCCCTACGGCGCTGGCGGTGGAATCGAGCCGCGTCCAGAAGAGCTGCGTGTTGATCAAATTCAAGGGCGTCGACACCGTGGAGGACGCCCAGAAGCTCCGGGACAAGGTGCTCTCCATCGCCCGGGACGATTCCCGCATCCCTGCGGGCACGGTCTTCCAGGCGGACCTGATCGGCATGCCGGTCCGGGCCGACGGCGCGGAGATCGGCAGGATCACCGAGATCCTCTCCATGCCGTCCTCCGACGTCTGGGTCGTAAAAGGGGAGAAGGCGTATATGATCCCCAACGTGAAGACCTTCGTCCCCGCCATCGACCTCACCCTTGGTTACGTCAACGTGAACCTGATCGAAGGGATGGAGACGGATGAGAATTGACATTATGACCCTCTTCCCGGATACTGTGGGAGACGTGCTGTCCGAATCGATCCTGGGCCGGGCCCAGGAGCGGGGCTTTATCACGATCCGCACCCACCAGATCCGGGACTACACCACCAACAAGCAGAACCAGGTGGACGACTATCCCTACGGCGGGGGCCGGGGAGCCGTCATGCAGGCGGACCCGCTCTACCGCTGCTGGGCCCATATCTGCGAAGAAATCGGCCTCCGTCCGCATACGATTTATATGTCCCCCTGCGGCCAGGTCTTCGACCAGGGCTGCGCCCGCCGCCTGGCTGCCGCCTACGAGAACCTGATCCTGGTCTGCGGCCACTACGAGGGCATCGACCAGCGCTTCATCGACGAGTGCGTGGACGAGGAGCTCTCCCTGGGCGATTTCGTCCTGACGGGCGGAGAGATCGCGGCCATGGCGATCACCGACGCGGTCTGCCGCCTGCTGCCGGGCGTGCTCTCGGACCCGGAATGCTTTGAGGAGGAGAGCCACTGGAACGGCCTGCTGGAATACCCCCAGTACAGCCGCCCCGCCGTCTGGCACGACCGCCCCGTGCCGGAGATCCTGACCTCCGGTGACCACGCCAAGGTGGCCCGCTGGCGGCGGAAGCAGTCCATTCTCCGCACCATGCGCCGCCGCCCGGACCTCTTCGCCCGGCTCCGCCTGCCCGACAAAACCAAGGCCGAAAAGAAATTCATTCAGGAATTGGAGGAGGAAGACCATGAGTTCCAAATTAGATACGCTGAAAACCTGGGTCGATGAGGCCCGAAAGATCGTCTTCTTCGGCGGCGCCGGGGTCTCCACCGAGAGCGGCATCCCCGACTTCCGCAGCGTGGACGGTCTGTACAACCAGAAATTCAAGTATCCCCCCGAGACCATCATCTCCCACTCCTTCTTTGAGCGGAAGCCCGAGGAGTTCTACGAGTTCTACAAGGAGAAGATGCTGCCCCTGGGCTTCGAGCCCAACGTGACCCACAAGGTCCTGGCCCGCTGGGAGCGGGAAGGGAAGCTCCTGGCCGTGGTTACCCAGAATATCGACGGCCTCCATCAGAAGGCCGGCAGCCGAAACGTCCTGGAGCTCCACGGCTCCGTCCTGCGGAACTACTGCGTCCGATGCCATAAGAGCTACTCCGCCGAGTTCGTCAAAAACAGCAAGGGCGTGCCCCTCTGCGACTGCGGCGGGATCGTCAAGCCCGACGTGGTGCTCTACGAGGAGAGCCTGGACCAGGACGTGATGTACCGGGCTGCCCGGGCCATTTCCGAGGCCGACCTGCTGATCGTGGCAGGCACCTCCCTGACGGTCTGGCCTGCCGCGGGCATGATCCGCTACTACCGGGGTAAACGCCTGGTGCTGATCAACCGGGACGAGACTCCCTTCGACGGCGAGGCCGATTTGGTCCTCCACGAGAAGCTGGGCGACGTTTTCCGGGAGCTGTAGACCGGAAAGCTGTTTATTATTCAGTATATACACATTTATACTTGCATTTTTCAGCAAATAGACGAAATTTGTAAAATGTGAAAAAAGTGTTAAATTTCGTATTGCATAATGCCGGAAAATGTGGTATTCTTTAAGTCAGATAAGGAGACGTGCGTCCGTTTGCGGGGTTTCCGACGTCGGAGCACCGAGGAGGGAAGCCATGCGGTCGCGGAAATATCTCAAAGACTACCAGCTCACACCGGAAGTCACAGCCAAGGGGCGTCTGTCTCCCGCGGCAAGTTACGTCGGCGCCTACCACAGCTTCACCGCGGAGCGGGAAGAGCTGGCCCGGGCCAGGCGGACTTATCTGATCCTGACCGCCGCGGCGGTGATCCTGCTTTTGGTTCAGCTCTGGTTCACGGATCTCATGGACCGGGAGCGCCGCTGGCTGATCCTGCCCATGGCGTTCAACGTCATCCCGGCCTTCGGGACGGGAATGGGCGTGGCCCGGCTCTGGACCGCTCCCGAGAAGATGACCCTCCGGCAGCGGGATCGGATCTGCAACCGGCTGCCCGCCTTCAGCTTCGGCTTTTTCGCCTTCGCCCTGCTTTCGCTGATTGCCTGCGCGGTGCAGCTCATCCTCAACGGCGTGACGCTTCCCACGGCCCTCTACACGGCGGACGCGCTGGCCCTGAGCGTCCTGACCTTCCTGATCTTCCGCCTGCGGCGCGTGCTGAAGACGGAGATCGTATCAGATTGATATTTACGGCATGACAATCGTGCTGATAAATATAAAATTTTTATAGGAGGAACATTCAATGCGCAACATCACCAAGCTTCTGGCTCTGGTGCTGGCTCTGGTCATGGTTGCCGGTCTGTTTGCCGGCTGTGTCTCTGAGCCCACTACCACCACCGAGAAGCCCGCAGACACCAAGACCGACACCACTCCCGCCACCGACAAGCCTGTCGACACCACTGCCGACACGACTCCCGTCGACACCACCGAGCCCCCTGCTCCCAAGAACGACACCATGGTCATTGCTACCAGCTCCATGGAGCAGAAGTTCAGCCCCTTCTTCTACACCACCGTTTACGACGGAGACATTGCCAACCTCGTCACCGGCTACCTGCTGAGCAGCGACCGCGAGGGCAACATGCTCCTCAATGCCATTGAGGGTGAGACCCGTGCCTACAACGGCGTGGACTACACCTACTACACTCTGGGCAACTGCGTGATCACCCAGAATGACGATGGCACTGTCGACTACGACCTGACCATGCGCGACGATGTCAAGTTCTCCGACGGCACCCCCGCCACCATTGACGACGTGATCTTCGGCATCTACGTCATGGCCGATCCCACCTACGACGGCTCCTCCACCATCTACTCCCTGCCCATCGAGGGTATGGAAGAGTACCGCTCCGGCATGGAAGCCCGCGGCGACGTCATCTTCGCTGCCGGCCCCGACGGCTACACCGAGACCGAGCTTTACACCAAGGAACAGTACGACGAGTTCTGGACCTACTACAACGAGAACGCCGGCGCTGATTTCGCCAAGGAAATCTGCGACTACTGCATCAGCAACGGCTACAACGCTCCCGACGACTCCGTCGCCGCCTGCGCTGCCAACTGGGGCTTTGAGCTGGCCGAGGACGCCGACTACCAGGCCTTCTGGGAAGCCATCGTGGCTGCCTACGACACCGTCGAAGAAGCTGAGGCCACTGAGTCTGCCGGCTCCGACCGTGTTGGCCTGACCAAGAACGCTCTGGGTCCCGACTACCAGGCCGGCGTCTCCACCGGTGCCGGCGCTGCCAACATCTCCGGCGTCATCAAGACCGGTGATTACAGCATGCGCATCCACTGCACCAAGTTCGACGCCACCGCCATCTACAGCATGGGCTTCCCTGTTGCCCCCATGCACTACTACGGCGACGCCTCCCTGTATGACTACGACAACAACTCCTTCGGCTTCCCCAAGGGCGACCTTCGCATCGTGAAGGAAAAGACCACCAACCCCATGGGCTGCGGTCCCTACATCTATCAGGGCTATGCCAACAGCGTTGCTTCCCTCGAGGCCAACCCCAACTACTTCAAGGGCGAGCCCAAGGTCAAGTACGTCAAGTATCAGGAATCCGTTGACTCCGACTACATCCCCGGCATCCAGGCCGGCAACTTCGACATCGCTTCTCCCTCTCTGAACGACACTGTCGTGGAGTCCATCAAGAAGGGCAACTCCAACGGCGAGCTCGAGGGCGACGTCCTCACCACCAAGCTGGTTGACTACCGTGGCTACGGCTACCTGGGCATCAACGGCAACCGCGTCGCTGTCGGCGAAGACGGCTCCAGCCAGGAGTCCAAGTACCTCCGTCTGGCCATCATGACCGTCCTGTCCGTCTGCCGTGACACCGTTATCGCCTCCTACTACGGCGACCGCGCCGCTGTCATCCAGTACCCCATCTCCAACACCTCCTGGGCTGCTCCCCGTCCCACCGACGAGGGCTACCACAACGCTTACTCCATCGGCGTGGACGGCAACCCCATCTACACCGACGACATGAGCGAAGAGGATAAGTACGAGGCCGCTACGCAGGCTGCTCTGGCTTACCTCGAGGCCGCTGGCTTCACCGTCGAGAACGGCAAGGTCACCAAAGCTCCTCAGGGCGCCAAGGGCATGAGCGAAGAGGACTCCTACGAGATCATGATCCCCGGCCAGGGCCAGCAGGATCACCCCGCCTACGGCATCGCCGTCAAGGCGAAGGAGCTCCTGGGCAACATCGGCTACGTCATCCGCATCAACGACGTCGGCACCTCTGTCTGGAATGCCCAGCTGAATGCCAACACTGCTGATATGTGGGCCGCTGCCTGGCAGTCCTCCGCTGACCCCGACATGTACCAGGTCTACCACAGCTCCAATGCTGACGGCAAGGGCACCAACTCCAACCACTATCAGATCAAGGACGCCGAACTTGATGAGATCATCATGGACGCTCGTTCCTCTGCTGACAACACCTATCGTAAGTCCGCTTACAAGGAAGCCCTTGAGATCATCCTCTCCTGGGGCGTTGAGCTGCCTCTGTACCAGAGAAAGGACGCCACCGTGTTCTCCACCGAGCGCGTGAACGTCAACACCCTGCCCGCTGACATGACCCCGTTCTACGGCTGGGCCGACGAGATCGAGAAGATCGAGCTCAACTAAGTTCCATTTCTGCGTTTGATACGCAGCACACAAAACAAAGGCCGGAGGGGGCTGCAATACGCCCCCTCTGTCCTGTCCAATAGAGAAGCGCCGATCCGCGTGAAACCTGATCGGCGCTTTTCTAAGCTGTAAACAAATGAAAGAGAGTGTGAATCCCTCATGCTGAAGTATTCCGTCAAGCGTTTGCTTTACAGCGCGATCATCCTGCTCTTCGTCATGTTCATCATCTACACGCTGATGTACGTGATGCCCGGCAACTATGTGCAGACCAAGGCCATGGAGCTTGCCACCAAACCCGGCGCCACCAAGAGCGCCGACGAGTGGCTGGCCGACCTGAATCGGCAGTACGGCATGGATCAGGGTATTATCAAGGGCTATTTTACCTGGCTGAAAAGCGCTGTGAAACTGGATTTTGGCGACAGCTGGAAGTGGAACAAGGCCTGTACGAAGGTGTTTTCCGAGCGTATCTGGTACAGCTTCGCGCTGAACGTCATCACCATGTTCTTCGAGATTATTATCGCCATCCCCCTCGGCATCCACGCGGCCCGGAAGCAGTACGGCTTTGCCGACTACTTCGCCACCGTCTTCTCGATGGTATGTATCTCCATGCCATCCTTCTTCCTGATTACTGTCCTGAAGCTGGTCTTCGCCGTGAAGCTGAAGTGGTTCGACCTCACGGGCATGATCGACCCGCGTATTCATGACAGTCTCTCTGACTTTGGAAAATTCCTGGACATCGCAAAACACTACGTTTTGCCTGTCATTACCATCACGATCATCTCCATCGGCGGTCTGATGCGTTATACGCGTACCAACATGCTGGAGGTTCTGTCCTCCGACTATATCCGCACGGCCCGGGCCAAGGGTGTGCCGGAGCGCAAGGTTATCTATTCCCACGCTTTCCGCAACACTCTGATCCCCCTGATCACCATTCTGGGCGGCTCTCTGGTGAGCCTCTTCTCCGGCGCCATCATCACCGAGCAGCTCTTCGGCCTCACCGGTATCGGCCAGGCCTCCTATCAGTCCATGGTCGTGGGCGACATTCCCTTCACCATGTTCTATCTGATGTTTATCTCCATCCTGACGTTGTTGGGCAACCTGTTGGCGGACCTGCTGTACGCCGCAGCCGACCCCCGCGTCCGTCTGTCCTAAGGAGGTGCGCGCATGGCATCCTATAATCTGAATGAGATTCTGAAGCAGCGCGCCGCCCTCCAAAAGAAGGACGAAAAGAAGGAGATGGATCTGGGCGATACTGCCCGTGTCAAGGTCCTGTCTCCCATGCGTCAGGTCATGAAGCGCTTCATGCGCAACCGTCTGGCCATCTTCGGCACCGTGACCCTGGCGATCATGTTCATCTTCTGCTTCATCGGCCCGATCTTCTACTCCTACGGCCAGTCGGAGACCATCTATAAGTACGATACCATGGTCTCCTCCTACGCCTTCGTGCAGCAGCGCACCGAGTACACCGGCTACGTCCTCGATGAGAACGTCACCGCCAACCGCAACGCTGTGGCGAAGACCAACTCCAACATCAACGCCATGGCAAAGAACGGCCAGACCAATCTGGTCTTTATGGGTTCCGACAACAAGCTCTACATCCTCAACAAGGAAGGCGAGAGCATCTATACCCTGGCCCAGGCGACTCCCACCAAGGTCGCTGCCTTCGGCGCGGGTCTTGTGGAGATCGGCACCTATGACGGCGTGAAAAAGGCCATCGACTACGAAGACGAGGACCTGGGCGATGCCTTCCTGCAGGCCGCGAAGGAAAACTGCAAGGGCAAGGGCGGCAGCTTCGAGTTCGAGGGAAGAACCTATACCTTTGAGCCCGGCTCTGCCAAGAAGACCTTCGTGATCTTCACCGAGCCCGAGGAGAACTTCCGTTTCATCGGCCAGAACCTGGGCGCTGACTTCGAGGCCGCCGTGCAGGCTGCCAACGTCGGCGAGAGCGTGGAGATCAACGGTGCTAAGTACGCCGTCATCTCCCCCGAGAAGGACAGCTTCGAAGTCTACAGCCTGGCTGACGCCGCGACCTTCCGGATCTACACCCAGTACGGCTTTGACACCTGCGTTACCTCTCTGCCTCTGAGCGATTCCTTCAAGCTGGGCGCGCTGAACGCCGTCTACGGCGAGGGCAGCTTTGAGGCCGAAGCCATTGTCAATACCGACGCCTTCCAGAAGCAGCTCGCCGATAAGGCCCGTGCCGCTCAGGAGTCCGTCCACGAGGACGTGAACCCTGTGGGTGAGGACGAGCCCGCCGACACCGAGCCTGCCGAAACCGAGCCTGCAGCTACCGGCGAGGGCGAAGGCGAGGAGATCCCCGAGGGTGCGGACTTCGTCAACGCGAAGTTCACCGTGGCCCCCTCCGCAGAGCGTGAGGGCGTGTTCGTCATCTCCAAGGAGGACGGCACCCCCTATGCCGAGCTGAACACCCTGGTGGTCCGCCGCTACAACGGCGACGACACCATGGACCTGGATCTGAAGCATGCCATTCGTGATACCGTCCTGGATATGATGGCCACCAAGGCCAGCTCCGAGAAGATGGAGTTCCAGATTCCCGAGCAGGACGACTACGGCAGAAACGCCTACGACGAAGAGGGCAAGCTCAAGTACGCCAACTCCCAGATGACGGTCAACCGCCGCACCGAGAGCGAATACGTGGTGGAAGCCACCCAGCGCCGCCACCTCATCGACAAGTTTGCGCCTCCCTCCTCGGCCCACGTCATGGGCACCGACGGCGACGGCTTCGACGTTCTGGCCCGTATCATGTACGGCGGCCGGATCTCCCTGATGGTCGGCTTTGTTGTTGTCTTCCTGGAGTGCTTCCTCGGCATCATCATGGGCGGCCTGGCCGGCTTCTTCGGCGGCTGGGTAGACAATATCATCATGCGTTTGGTCGATATTTTCTACTGCCTGCCCTTCATGCCGATCATGATCATCGTCGGCGCCATGATGGACGCCAGCCGCATGGACGTGATTGTCCGACTCTTCGTTCTGATGGCCGCCATGGGCATCATGGGCTGGGCCGGCGTCGCCCGTCTGGTCCGCGGCCAGATCCTGTCCCTGCGTGAACAGGAGTTCATGACTGCCGCCGAGGCCACCGGTCTTCCGACCTCCCGCCGGATCTTCCGGCATCTGGTTCCCAACGTCATGCCGCAGCTGATCGTCTCCGCCACCATGGGTCTGGGCTCCACCATCCTTTCCGAGTCCACCCTGTCCTTCCTGGGTCTGGGCGTCAAGCACCCCCTGGCTACCTGGGGCTCGATGATCAACTCCGTGTCCAGCGCGGCTGCCATGGAGCAGTACGCCTACATCTGGATCCCTGTGGGTCTGCTGATCTGCTTCACCGTTATCGCCTTCAACTTCGTGGGCGACGGTCTGCGTGACGCCTTCGACCCGAAGGGCAAGAGATAAGGAGGTTTTTGAAATGTCTGACAAAGAAGAACTGAAGAAAACCTCTGTCGGCGAGCCCGAGGAGAAGGAGAACAAGAAGAAAAAGACTTCCTATATCTCCGCCAAGGATTCCCGCCGCATCACCAAGTTCAACCGCAAGATCACCAAGAAGCTCGAGAGGGACCGCGAGCAGGCCGGCAGGAACCCCGCCGCTTACACCACGAAAATGCGGGATCCCAACAACGTGGTCGAGTTCGACAACATGTGCACCTACTTCTTCTCCGACGTGGGCACGGTCAAGGCCGTCGACGGCATCAGCTTCGACGTTCCCAAGTGCTCCACTGTCGGCGTCGTGGGCGAGTCCGGCTGCGGCAAGTCCGTCACCTCCCTGTCCCTGATGCAGCTGCTCCAGCGGCCCGCGGGCCAGACCGTGGGCGGCGAGATTCGCCTGAACATGGGCGACGGCACCGCGCTGAACATTGTCAACACGCCCATCGACAAGATGCAGGAGCTCCGCGGCAACTACATCTCCATGATCTTCCAGGAGCCCATGACCGCCCTGAACCCGGTGTTCCGCATCGGCCGTCAGGTCAACGAGGTCATTGAGCTCCACAACCCCGACATGACCGAGGAAGAGGTCAAGGCCCGCACCCTGGAAATGCTGGAGCTGGTCGGCATCGCCAACAAGGAAGGCGTCTATCAGATGTACCCCCACGAGCTGTCCGGCGGTATGCGGCAGCGTGTCTGCATCGCCATCGCTCTGGCCTGCCGTCCCGGTCTGATCATCGCCGACGAGCCCACCACCGCTCTGGACGTGACCATTCAGGCCCAGATCCTGGACCTGCTCCAGAATCTGAAGGACAAGATCAACTCCTCCATCATGCTCATCACCCACGACCTGGGCGTCGTGGCGGGCATGGCGGACTATGTTGTGGTCATGTACGCCGGCCGCGTCATCGAGAAGGGCACCGCCGACGACATCTTCCACCATCCCGCGCACCCCTACACCATCGGCCTGATGAAATCCAAGCCTGTGGTCGGCAAGAAGGTGGACGAGCTCTACAACATCCCCGGCTCCGTCCCCAACCCCGTGGATATGCCCAACTACTGCTATTTCCGCGATCGCTGCGAGATGCACTGCGAGCACTGCTCCGGCAAGTATCCTCCCGAGATCCGGATCAGCGACACCCACGTGGTCTCCTGCTACCGCTACTATGAGACCGGCGAGATCCTGGGCTACCCCAAGACCGTGGACGTGGAAGAGCTGCTGAAACCGAAAAATCAGGAAGGGGAGGGCATGAACAATGGCTGAGAAAACGATTCAGACCCATGACGCCTATTCTGCGGATCTCTTTAAGGACGCGGAGAAAAATCCCGAAAACCTCGTGGTGGTAAAGAACCTGAAGAAGTATTTCCCCATCAAGTCCAGCTTCTTCAAATTGACCGTCGGCAACGTCAAGGCCGTGGACGGCGTCTCCTTCGTCATCAAGAAGGGCACCACCATGGGCCTCGTGGGCGAGTCCGGCTGCGGCAAGTCCACCATCGGCCGTACCATTCTCCGTCTGATCGATAAGACGGAGGGCGAGGTCTTCTTCAACGGCAAGGACGTGTTCAAGCTCTCCAAGCGTGAGCTGCGCCACGCCCGCCCCGACATCCAGATCATCTTCCAGGATCCCTATTCCTCCCTGTCTCCCAGAATCCCCGTGGGTGAGATCATTGGCGAAGCGGTCCGGGAGCACAACATCGTGCCCAAGGAAGAGTACGACGACTACATCACCCGCGTCATGGAGGCCTGCGGCCTGGCGGAGTACCACAAGGACCGCTATCCCCATGAGTTCTCCGGCGGCCAGCGCCAGCGTATCTGCATCGCCCGCGCCCTGGCCCTGAACCCGGACTTCATCCTCTGCGACGAGCCCGTTTCCGCTCTGGACGTGTCCATTCAGGCCCAGATCATCAACCTGCTGCGGGATCTGCAGAAGCAGTTCGGCCTGACCTACCTGTTCATCTCCCACGACCTGTCCGTGGTCGAGCACATCTCCGACACCGTCGGCGTCATGTACCTGGGCAACCTGGTGGAGTACGCGGAGACCGACAAGCTCTTCTCCAAGCCCCTCCATCCCTATACCAAGGCCCTGTTCTCCGCCATTCCCGTGCCGGATCCCGACTACAAGATGAACCGGATCATCCTGGAAGGCAGCATTCCCTCTCCCGCCAACCCGCCCAGCGGCTGTAAGTTCCACACCCGCTGCCGCGAGTGCATGGAGGTCTGCAAGTACTGTGCGCCCGACTTCATCGAGGTGGAGCCCGAGCACTACTGCGCCTGCCATCTGTATGACTCCCCCGAACGCCAGGCCGAGCTTGGCAAGGTGATGGAGGAGCAAAAGCGCGCCGAGCAGGCCGCCGAAGCAGGGCAGAAGTAGGGGACGGGTTTCCCGTCCTGCGGTAAGGAGGCACAACTATGAAGAAGAAATCCCGTCTTCCCGAAGGCGACGACGGCAAGGTCATTGCCAGGATGGACGTGGACGGCATGCCCTGGTACATCGACCGTCTCCATGACGCCGACAAGGGCCCGTCCGGTCCCGCCTATCAGATGAACAAGCAGGAGGGCCGCGCCTATATGTGGGGCGCCCTGGCCGCCGCGTTATCGGTGGTGGCCGTGTTTGCGGTCTTCTTCGCCATCGTGATCCTGATCCTGCTCTACCTCTTCAACCGCTGAGCGCCGTCCGAAACAGGGGACCGGCAGCACGCGAACAGAAGGAACTCGCCATTGTCCAAGCGGACAATGGCGAGTTTTTTGCTGTTTTTTACAAAATATACAGAAAAATATTTGAAATTTTGCACAAGAAATCCAAAAAAATTGCAAATAGGAATTGAAATATGCGCAAAGATGTGGTAAGATACAGTATGGTTATTGGAATGTGGAGTTCCATGACAATCCCTTTGGTATTTGCGGCGTGGCTTTCCGCGTCTGTGAATATAAAATTTTAAGGAGGAAAAACCCACATGAAGAACATCAAGAAGCTTCTTGCGCTCCTGCTCGTGGTCGTCATGGTCGCCGCGCTCTTCGTCGGCTGCCAGGAGAACCCCACCACGACTACCGGCGGCAAGGACACCACCCCCCCGGACACCAAGACGGACACTACGCCCGTCAACACTGACGAGCAGCCTCCCGAGACCACTGAGCCCGAAGAGACCCTGCCTCCCATCGAGGATGACCCCCGTCTGGCTGTTGAGGCCTTTGAGTACAGCCCCGAGGGCTGGTACGATGAGTCCGACAAGCTGTACGACGAGACCCTCGGCGAGTACTACGAGTACTACATGAAGTCCTTCGAGGCCACCAGCATGGCCGAGCGTTACGCTCTGCAGGCCATTGCCGAGGCCAAGCTGCTGGGCTCCGCCATCATGATCCCCACCACCACCAAGGGCGGTAACTACGCCATCACCCGCGTGGTTCCCAAGACCGCCAACACCACCCTCTGGGGCAACGACAGCGACCGCTTCCACAACGTGGTCGTCCTGAACGACTTCCTGACCCCCGAGCTCCGCGACGAGATCAAGGCCAAGTGGGCCGAGCTCAAGGGCACCGGCACCTTCGAAGCCTGGGTCCGCGAGTTCGTGGTCAGCAAGGGCTACGAGATCCAGGATACCTACACCCTGGGCTACACCTCTGACCCCCAGACCTGGGACCCCCTGAACACCTACCGTTCCGCTGACTCCGAGGCCATTGTCAACACCTACGACGGCCTGCTGGAGTACGATCTGGAGAACGTGCAGCAGCCCGCCATTGCCGAGTCCTACACCGTCAACGAGGACGGCACTGTCTACACCTTCAAGATCCGTCAGGGTGTCGTGTGGACCGACTCCCAGGGCCGTAAGGTTGCTGACCTGACCGCCGACGACTTCGTCGCCGCTCTGCAGCACCTGCTCGACGCCCAGGGCGGCCTCGAGACTCTGGCTGCCGACGACGGCGCCAAGATCCTGAATGCCCAGAAGTATATCGACGGCGAGATCACCGATTTCGCCGAGGTCGGCGTCAAGGCCCTTGACGAGTACACCCTGGAGTACACCCTGGAGGAGAACGTCCCCTTCTTCACCTCCATGCTGGGCTACAACATCTTCGCCCCCATGTGCCGTTCCTACTACACCTCCCAGGGCGGCAAGTTCGGCGCTGAGTACGACGCCGAGGATCCCGGCTACCTTTACGGCAAGGATCCCGACCACATCGCTTACTGCGGTCCCTACCTGGTCACCAACGCCACCGAGTCCAACACCATCGTCTTCCAGGCCAACCCCGAGTACTGGAACAAGGACAACATCACCATCAAGACCATCACCTGGCTGTTCAACGACGGCTCCGATGATCTGAAGGCTTACAACGATGCGAAGGCCGGCACCATCGCTGGCTGCGGTCTGAACACCTCCGCTGCCGAGGCTGCCAAGAAGGACGGCCTGTTCGACAAGTACGCCTACATTTCCGACACCGACGCCACCTCCTACATGGCCTTCTTCAACATCAACCGTAAGGCCTACGCCAACTTCAACGACGCTTCCGTCGGCGTGTCCACCAAGACCATGTACGACGCCGAGCGCTACAACCTGGCTATGCAGAACGTCCACTTCCGCCGCGCCATGGCCGCCTCCCTCGACCGCGGCTCCTACAACGCGCAGTCCGTGGGCGAAGACCTCAAGTATAACAACCTGCGTAACTCCTACGTCCCCGGCAACTTCGTCTCCCTGCCCGAGGAGTACACCGTCGAGATCAACGGCACCAACATGACCTTCCCCGCCGGCACCAACTACGGCGAGATCGTGCAGGCTCAGCTGGACGCTGACGGCGTTGCCTTCAAGGTTTGGGATCCCGAGGCTGACGGCGGCATCGGCTCCGGCGACGGCTACGACGGCTGGTACAACCCCGAGTACGCCAAGGCTGAGCTGGCGATCGCCATCGAAGAGCTCGCCAAGGTCGGCGTTATCATCACCAAGGAAGATCCCATCGTCATGGAGATCCCCTACGCCGGCAACAGCGAGGTCCGCACCAACCGCGCCAACGTCTTCAAGCAGAGCTTCGAGACCACCCTCGACAACTTCGTCGAGGTCCGTCTGCTGGACTGCGTCGACACCGCCGGCTGGCTGTACGCTGGTTACTATCCTGACTTCGGCTATCAGATGAACGCCGACCTCATGGACGTCTCCGGCTGGGGCCCCGACTACGGCGATCCTCAGACCTACCTGGCTACCATGACTCCCGCCCCCGGCGGCATGGTCAAGTCCTGCGGTATGTATTAATCCCCGGGAAACCGGAAATCCGCAACTCCTTTGAATAAGTAACAGCGAAGGGGAGAATGGGCATAAACTCATTCTCCCCGACGCGAAACACGGGTAGTTCGCCGGACCGGAAGCCGGAGCCGGAAGCGCTGTGCGCCCTTCCGGGTCCGGCTTCCCCCGTTCGTCACAGGCATCCTGCAGTGCAGGGCCTGTGACAATCAATCTGATAGGCTGAGTGATTGATTATGAAACAATATCTGATAAAGCGAATCCTGCGTAGCCTGGTCTCGATTGTCATCGTGGTGGCCATCGTTATGATCCTGATCTACTCCCTGCTCAACCGGGATATGATCTTCGCACAGGATCCCATGTACACCAAGGTATCGAACAATCAGCAGGTTATTTACAAATACCGCAACTGGAAAAACTACGGCTATATCGACTATGTGCCCTATACCGATTGGCTTCAGGACCTCTGCAACAAGGGCGAGATCGACGAGGAGACCCGGCGCGCCGCTGCCAGCTTCGGCCGCAAGCCGGAAAATGACTCCGAGATCGTCACCGAGTACATCGCCAAGTTCGAGGCCTACTGTGCTGAAAACGGCTATACGGTCCAGCGTCTGAACGCCGTGACCAACCGCAAAAAGCTGGCCCCCGGCGGTGCGCAGCAGCTCTTTGCCTACCGCGACCGCTCTCTGCTCCTGCGTCTGTGGACCTACTTCTCCGGGCTGATCCAGGTGGATAACATCCACAACGTGGAGGATCCGGAATTTGATGGCGAGCGCAAGCTCAGCTTTACCTGGAAGGATCCGGCCTACGGCGGCGAGAAGTTCTCTCCGGCCGTCATGGGCAACGGTACCACCCATAAGTATCTGCTCTACTGCACCAACAAGTTTCCCTTCATTCACCAGAATCTGCTATTCCTGAACCTCGGCAAATCCTACTCCGGCAACAACAAGGACCAGGACGTTTACGAGATCATGACCACCACCCAGGGCAACTGGGTCCAGTCCGTGATCACCTATCCCACCGGCCTTGTGGAAAATTCCGCCGACGACCTGCACACCGCGGTCTACGTGGCGGGCTCCCTGGAGGGCAACCCTGTCCTACAGGATCGCTTTACCGACAACTATACCAGCACCCAGACGGTCAAGGACAGCTTCTCCCGGATCGGCTACTCCTTCGTCATCGCCATCATCTCCACCGTCCTGGCCTATCTGATCGGCCTGCCCATCGGTCTGTGGATGGCTCTGAAGAAGGACAAGCTGATCGATAAGATCGGCACGGCCTACATCGTCTTCATCACCGCCGTTCCCGGCGTCGGCTACATCCTGATGTTCAAGGCCGCCGGCGCGGCCCTGGGTCTGAAGACGACCTTCCAGATGACCGAAGCAAACAGCAACATCTCCTACTGGGTCCTGCCCATCGTCTCCCTGGCCCTTCCCTGGGTCGCCAGTCTCATGCGCTGGCTGCGCCGCTACATGATCGACCAGATGAACTCCGACTACGTCAAGTTCGCCCGGTCCGGCGGTCTGTCCGAGAATGAGATCTTCCGCAAGCACATCTTCAAAAACGCCATGATCCCCATCGTACACGGCATCCCCGGCGCGATCCTGGGCGCCATGGCCGGCGCGTTCATCACAGAAAAAGTCTATACCGTCCCCGGTATCGGCGGCCTGCTGATCAACGCCATCAACCAGTACGATAACGGCGTCATTGTGGGCGTTACCCTGTTCTATGCCACGATCTCTGTCGTTTCTCTGATCCTGGGCGACGTGCTCATGTCCCTGGTGGATCCCAGAATCAACTTCACGGCGAAAGCGAGGTGACAGACGTGGAACAAAAGAACGAACTCTTTACCATCGAGGGCTACACCGACGAGGAGCTCTTCGCCCACGTGGATCACAGTGCGCTGGAATCTGAGAAGATCACCGCGCCCCGCTACTCCTACTGGAGATCGGTGTTCCGCGTCTTCTTCCGCAAGAAGATCAACCTTGTCATCCTCGGTATCCTGGCGCTTTTGCTGCTGTTTACCTACGTCTATCCCGCCCTGGTGGACTACGATCCCTTTGCGAACCTGATGGACTCCACGGCCAAGCACCTGACCCCGGCCCAGGCCTTCGAGAAGTTCGGCGCCAGCATCCACTGGATCTTCGGCGCCGGCGCCTCCGGCCAGCCCACCTTTGACGCCGTCTGGTTCGGCGCACGGATCTCCCTGTCCCTGGCTCTGATCTGCGCCGCCATCAACATGACCATCGGCGTGCTGCTGGGCGCCGTCTGGGGCTTCAGCAAGAAGTTCGATATCTTCATGACCGAGGTCTACAACATCGTCGCCAACGTCCCCTACACCCTGCTGATCGCCGTGCTGGTCCTGGTCATCAGCCCCAGCTTCTGGACCATGGTCTTCGCCCTGACGGTCACAGGCTGGATGGCCATCGCCTATTTCATCCGTACCCAGGTCATCATCATCCGTGACCGCGAGTACAACCTGGCCTCCCGCTGCCTGGGCACTCCCATCACGCGGATCGCCACCAAGAACATCCTGCCCTTCATGACCTCCGTCATCGTGACCATGCTGGCCACCGAGATCCCGTCCTACATTTCCTACGAGACCTTCCTGGCCTTCATCGGCATGGGTATTTCCGACATGTCCCTGGGCCGTCTGATCGGCGCGGCGCAGTCCGCCATGCTGACCCCCGGCTGGGGCTTCGAATTCTGGAGCCCGGTGCTTGTCACCGCCGTCCTGACCATCAGCCTCTATGTGGCCGGTCAGAACCTCGGCGACGCCTCCGACCCCAGAACCCATATGTAGGAGGGCAGCGATATGAACGAGAATAAAGTATTACTGTCCGTCAAGAACCTGTCGGTCAAGTTCCGCGTCCGCGGAAGAATCCTGACCGCCATCCGCAACATCTCCCTGGACATCTACGAGAACGAGTCCATCGCCATCGTGGGCGAGTCCGGCTCCGGTAAATCCGTCTTCACCAAGACCTTTGCGGGCATGCTGGACGCCAACGGCTTTATCAGCGAAGGCTCCATCGTCTTTGACGACGACGAGCTGGCCGATATCAAGGTCAGGCTCGAATCCTCCGGCAAGGGCCAGATCCAGCGGATCGCGGACAAGCTGAACGAGTACTCCAAGCTGGAGTTCGGCGCGGAATCCTACCGCGAAATGGTTGAGATGAAGTCTGAGCGGGAGCGCAGACTCGGCCTGACCGAAGAGGAAGAGGCCAGCATCGACGAGGCCATCAAGGAGATGGTCTTCCAGAAGACGGAAGCCGGCAACCTCAAGCAGACCCTCGACCCCAAGCGCGAGAAGGACAAGATCCGGGAACTCACTGCGCAGATCGATATGCTGGAAAAGCAGATCAAGAGCAAAGAGGCTGAGAAGGAAGCCACGCTCAGGGCCCATAAGACCGCCGTCATGAGCGATACAGCTTATAATACAGCCTACAACCAGCGCATGGCCGAACTGAAGTCGATCCACGCCGGGCAAATCACGGGCGAAATCAGCCCTGAGACTGTCGAACGCAACCTGACCATTGCGAAGGAATTCTACCTCTCGGCAAGCAGCTACAGCTCCTTCAAGCGCGTGAAGATTCTGCGCCAGCTCAAAGCGGCCGCCAAGAAGGCCATGATGATGGGTGCCGATCTGAGCACCAAGGAAGCCCGCGCCAGAGTCTTCGGCGATATCACCCTGTACTGCTATCTGGATGAGACGCCTGTTTCCGAGGAAGAGCTCAAGAAGCTGAACGTGAGAAGCGCCGATGAG
This sequence comes from uncultured Clostridia bacterium, assembly GCA_947164825.1. GTDB lineage: Bacteria > Bacillota > Clostridia > Oscillospirales > Oscillospiraceae > JAFRPC01. The sequence continues at coordinate 19,532 of CAMUYE010000001.1, read as the reverse complement.
GTCCTCCATGGCCGCCGCGTCATCGACATGACCAAGATCAAGAACCCCAAGGAGTGGTCCAAGATCCGCGGCTACCGTATCGCCACCGTCTTCCAGGACCCCATGACCTCTCTGAACCCGGTTCTGACCATCGGCAAGCAGATCACCTCCGTCATCCTGAAGCACCAGGACTGCACCGAGGCCGAGGCCCGCGACCGTGCCCTGGAGCTGATGCACAAGGTCGGTATCCCCAACCCCGACAAGCGCTTTGACGACTATCCCTTCCAGTACTCCGGCGGCATGCGGCAGCGTATCGTTATCGCCATCGCCCTGTCCTGCCAGCCCAAGATCCTGATCTGCGACGAGCCCACCACGGCCCTGGACGTCACCATCCAGGCCCAGATCCTCAAGCTGTTGAAGGATCTGCAGAAGGAGTACAGCTACACCATCGTCTTCATCACCCACGACCTGGGCGTGGTCGCCAACGTGGCCGACCGCGTGGCCGTGCTCTATGCCGGCCAGGTCATCGAGCTGGGCAACGTGGAAGAGGTCTTCTACGATCCGCAGCACCCCTACACCTGGGCGCTGCTGTCCTCCCTGCCTCAGCTGGCCGAGCGGGATACGAAGCTCTATTCCATCACCGGCACCCCGCCTTCGCTCTACAACAAGATCGTCGGCGACGCCTTCGCGCCCCGCAACCCGTACTGCATGAAGATCGATACCCTGGCGGAGCCACCCATGTTCCAGGTCACGGAGACCCACTTCGCCAAGACTTGGCTTCTTGACCCCAGAGCGCCGAAGACCGAGAAGCCGGAGATCATCCACAACATCCACGAAAAGCTGATGCACGCGCACAACATTTAAGGAGGGACTGACTGTGGCAAAGAATGAAGTGAAAAAGACTCAGCCGTCGCAGACCCAGTCTCACCTGCCGGAGCACGGTCCCATCGACAAGGACGGAAGAGAGATCCTTCTCCAGGTCCGGAACGTGGACATCACCTTCGGCAAGGGCGAAAATGCTGTCCGCGCGGTCAAGAACGCCAGCTTTGATATCCACAAGGGCGAGACCTTCTCCCTGGTCGGCGAGTCCGGCTCCGGCAAGACCACCATCGGCCGTGCCGTGATCCGCGTCAACCCCTGCGCCGCCGGTGAGATTCTCTACAAGGGCGTCCGCATCTCCGGCAAGATCCCCCGTTCTCTGGACCGGGAGGTCATCCGCAACATCCAGATGGTCTTCCAGGACCCGGCAGCCTCTCTGAACGAGCGCGCCACCGTCGACTACATCATCTCCGAGGGCCTGTACAACTTCCACCTTTATGAGAACGAGGCGGACCGGGTCCAGAAGGTGGAGAACATCATCGAAGAGGTCGGTCTGCTGCCCGAGCATCTGACCCGTTACCCCCATGAGTTCTCCGGCGGCCAGCGCCAGCGTATCGGTCTGGCCCGCGCCATGGTCATGGAGCCGGAGCTTGTCATTGCCGACGAGCCCATCTCCGCCCTGGACGTGTCCATCCGTGCCCAGGTCCTGAACCTGATGAAGAAGTTCCAGCGCGAACGCGGTCTGACCTACCTCTTCATCGCCCACGACCTGTCCATCGTCCGCTTTGTCTCCGACCGCATCGCGGTCATCTATAAGGGCGACATCGTGGAGATTGCGGACACCGAAGAGCTCTTCGACTACCCCCTGCACCCCTACACCCATTCTCTGATCTCCGCCATCCCCATCCCCGACCCCAAGCTGGAGAAGCACAAGGTCCTCTTCACCTACGACCCCTCCATGCACAATTACGGCGAGGAGCAGCCGGAGCTTGTGGACATCGGCCACAACCACTTCGTCCGGGGCAGCAAGAAGGAGATCGAGGAATACAAGCGGACCCGCGAAGCGGGCATCCGCATGAAGTCCATCACCATCCTCAACGACGAGGAGATGGCGGCCTACGAGGAAGAGCAGCGGAACAAGGAAGCCGACCTGTCCGGCAGCAACTACATCCTCGACACGCCGATCCACGACTCCGGCAGCAAGCTGTTTGCCATCCTGGGCTTCCTGCTGCCGATCCTGGCCCTGCTTGTGGGCGTCATCCTCAAGAAGGCAAACTACCTTCGGACCTACAAGATGCTCAAGAAGGGCGCCATCGCAGGCTTGATCGTCATTGGTGTCTTGATTTTGATCCTGGCGATCCTGCTGGTGATCGCAGCTATCTAACCACGTCATCCGACGCGGCAAAGCAAATCCAAAAGCCGCTCTGCCGGCGCGCCGGCAGAGCGGCTTTTCGCAGATCCGCAAGCCTGCGATCGTAACGCACAAACCCTAATGCAGGATAGGAGGAAGATCCATGTTCGGGAAAAAGGACGCCAGGGCGCTGAAGCCGCGGAAGAACATCGAATTGTCCGGGAAGAATATCGCGCTCCGGGTCGTTTTGATGGTTCTGTTCATTGGCATCGCCTTGGCAGGCGTCTACTTCGGGGTAAAGGGCCTTCTCACCCGGGAGTCCGGCTGGACCCGGATCGAGGCAGACAGCAGCTCCCCGGCTCAGGCCAGCGCGGACCTGGATTTTGAGTACTGCCTGAGCAGCAACGCCACGATGGAGTATAAGCTGCTGACGAAGCTTTACACCGAAACCAGCCTCCGGGCCTGGCAGGTCTACCATCCGACGGAAGCCTTTACCGGGCTGGGGAACCTCCAGTCCGTCAACGCCGCGCCGAATCAGGAACGTACGGTGGAGCCGGAACTCTACCGGGCCTTTGAGCTGCTGCAGGCCAAGGGCAGCCGCGTCCTCTTCCTGGCTCCGGTCTGCGCCCAGTACGACGCCGTGTTCCGCAGCCTCAGCGACGACGAGGCGGCCGCCTACGATCCGGCTTACAGCGAGGAGGCTGCGGCCTATGTGGCCGAGGTCATGGGCTTCGTCTCCGATCCTGAGGCTATCTCCCTGGATCTGCTGGGGGAGAACCGGGTGCGGCTCAAGGTCCGGGAGGACTATCTGCGCTATGCTACCGAAAACGGGATCGACGCCTTCCTGGACTTTTATTGGCTGAAAAATGCCTTTGTCCTGGACGATATTGCAGCCAAACTGGGGGAGCAGGGCTTCCGGCGGGGCTATCTGGCCAGCCGGGAGGGCTTCTGCCGCTATTTGGACTCCGCCGAGGACGAATACACCCTGCGGATCCAGGCGCTGGAAGCCGACGGGATCAGGCTGCCCGCCAGCCTGCAGATCCGGGGCCCCATGAGTCTGGCCTGCCTCCACAGCTACAGCGGCCCCGACCTCCAGCCCGGCGACCAGTCCGACAGGCTGATCGACTACTTCTATACGTATCGCAACGGCAGGATGGTGACACCCTATCTCAATCCCGTCACCGGCGAAAGCCGGGCTGTGATTTGGGACCTGACCCTCCTCTCTCCGACGGCCTCCTGCGGAGAGCTGGCCCTTTCCGCCCTGCCCGCGCTCACAGCGGAGACCTGGGATGCGGCCGCCGTTGCCGCGCTTCCGGAGACGGAGATCGCCGCCATCTGGTGCGAGGGAAATACCCTCTATCACACGGAGCTTCCCGCCGAGCTGACGATGTCGGACGGGACGTATACGGAACAAACCGTCCGTTGACGGGACGGAGCGGGAAGCGCGGGAGAACCTCTGTAAGGTTCTCCCGCGCTTCCTGCAAAAAATGCTTGCATTTTGCCTGTAAAACGGATATAATACATGCCATCCCTGAACACAAAGGAGGAAATCACTATGTGCGACCAGTGCAAAGAGAAATTCTTTATCACGACCCCCATCTATTATCCCTCCAGCCGGCTCCACATCGGCCATGCCTACTGCACCGTGGCCACGGACGTCATGGCCCGGTATAAGCGAATGCGGGGCGCCGACGTGATCTTCCTCACCGGCACCGACGAGCACGGCCAGAAGATCGAAAACAAGGCCAAAGAGGCCGGCGTGACCCCCAAGCAGTTCGTGGACTCCATCGTGGAGGCCCCCAAGGGCGTCAAGGATCTGTGGAAGCTGATGAACGTCTCCTATGACCGCTTCGTCCGCACCACCGACGAAAGCCATCTGAAGACCGTCCAGACCGTCTTCCGGACCATGTACGAGAAGGGCGACATCTACAAGAGCAGCTACGAGGGCCTGTACTGCACTCCCTGCGAGTCCTTCTGGACCGAGAGCCAGCTCAAGGACGGCAAGTGCCCCGACTGCGGCCGCGAGGTCCAGCCCGCCCGGGAGGAAGCCTACTTCTTCCGCGCAAGCAAGTATGCGGATCAGGTGCGCAAGCTCCTCACCGAAACCGACTTCCTGGAGCCCAGGAGCCGGGTCAACGAGATGGTCAACAACTTCATCGACTGCGAAGGCGGCCTGCAGGACCTCTGCGTCTCCCGCACCAGCTTCACCTGGGGCGTGCCCGTGGATTTCGACGGGAAGCACGTGGTCTACGTATGGCTGGACGCCCTGTTCAGCTATCTGTCCCCCCTGGGCTACCTGAACGACAACGGCGAGGACTGGAAGCGCTTCTGGCCCGCCGACGTCCACTTCATCGGCAAGGAGATCGTCCGCTTCCACGCCATCTACTGGCCCGCCTTCCTCATGAGCATGGGTCTGCCCCTGCCGAAGAAGATCTACGGCCACGGCTGGCTGAACTTTAACGGCGATAAAATGTCCAAGTCCAAGGGCAACGTGGTGGATCCCTACCTGCTGGCGGAGCGCTACGGCGTGGACGCCCTGCGCTTCTTCATGCTCCGGACCTTCCCCTTCGGCTCCGACGGCAATTTCACCAACGAGAGCCTGATTTCCTGCATCAACGTGGACCTGGCCAACGACCTGGGCAACCTGGTCAGCCGCACCGTGGCCATGGTGGGCAAGTATTTCGGCGGGCAGCTTCCCCTGGAGCAGCAGGAGGACGAGGAGAAGGACGACGAGCTCATCACCATGGCCTGCGACCTGGTCCACGTCTATGAGGAGCAGATGGAGAAGTACGCCTTCCAGAACGCCCTGGGCGAGATCTTTAAGGTCATCGGCCGGGCCAACAAGTATATCGACGAGAACGAGCCCTGGAAGCTGGCCAAAGACGAGGCCCTGAAGCCCCGCCTGGCCCGGGTGCTCTACAACCTGCTGGAGACCGTCCGCATCTGCGGCGGCCTGCTGCAGCCCTTCATGCCTGACACCTCCGCCGAAATTATGAAGCGCATCGGCGCGACGGAGTACGACTGGGACTCCCTGGGCTTCTTCGGCACCCTCTACCGGGACGCCAAGGTGGAGAACGGCCCCGCCCTCTTCCCCCGCATCGACGCCGCCAAGGAGCTGGAGGAGCTCGAGAAGCTCCAGGCCGCCCAGGCTGCTGAGGCAACAGGCAACAGGCAACAGGCAACAGGGGACGCCGACAGCGGCGCACACTGTGCGCCACAGGAGGACGCCGCCGTAGGGGCCGATGCCCACATCGGCCCTCCCTCCGACGAGGACGCCCCCCTGCCCGAGCCTCTGCCGCCCATCGCCTTCGACGACTTCACCAAGGTCGAGATGACCGTCGTCAAGGTCCTGGCCTGCGAGAACGTGAAGAAGTCCGAGAAGCTGTTGAAGTTCCAGCTGGACGACGGCAGCGGCACCCCCCGGCAGATCCTCTCCGGCATCGCCAAGTTCTACAAGCCCGAGGAGCTGATCGGCAAGACCCTGGTGGCCGTCACCAACCTGGCCCCCCGGAAGATGATGGGCCAGCTCAGCTGCGGGATGCTCCTCTCCGCCGAGCGCGGCGAGCAGCTGCACCTGCTGATCCTGGACGACGCCATCCCTGCGGGCAGCCGCCTGTGCTGATCCTACGCAAAAAAATAAAACGAAACGAGCGAGGTCCCGCGGGGCCTCGCTCATTTTATCCCGTTGCAGATTCGCTGGGATCAATCCTTTTTACGCGGCCGCATGAGGTACAGCCACTTTCCCACAAGGGGGAGCTTCCCGGTCAGCCAGACTACCAGCAGACTGCCGAAGAAGCCAGCAGCCCAGAGGATCAGAAAATAGCGGAAGACGTAAGTGCTGAGAACCCTGTGAAAGGGAAGCGTCACACAGTACCGGATCAGAGGGATGTGCAGGAAGAAGATCCCCAGGGCGCAGCTTGCCGTGACCCGGGCGGGGATCCCCCGGAGCAGACGTCCGGCCCTGATCCGCCGCAGCAGAGCAAAGAGGAAGACGGAGCTGACCAGGATCCCCAGGTCCGCGTAGCGCACCCCGTACCCTGTCCCCGCGGAGAAGATCCAGAGCTGGAAAAGTCCCGTGGCGAGGAAGCTCAGCGCGAAGCCGGGGACTAAAAACCAGACGGAGCGGTTTGCCAGCAGCCCGCGATCCAAATAATAGCCCAAAACCAGATAGAGCACATAGACGGGCAGCAGGTAGGCGGCCGTCACAGAAGCGTTCAGCTGAAGCTTCAGGCCCGCGGCTTCCAGGGCGGTGTTGACGTTGGGAATCAGAAAGGCAAAGATCACCACGGCGAGACCGGGCAGGAGGAAGGCCTTCCCCGGCAGCCGCCGCAGGGCGGCAGCCAGCGGTGGGATCAGCGGATAGACGCAGAGGATCATTGCCATGTACCAGCGGCTGCCCACGTCGTCCGCGTTGAGAAAGAGCAGCGCTTTTCCCAGATTTGTCAGAAGAGCGCGCAGCCCGGGCCTGGGTCCGAAGAAACCGTAAATCAGCGGGAAAACCAGATAGATCAGCACATTCCAGAGCTCAGTGACCAGCAGCAGCCGGAGCCAGTTGTGGGTGTAGAACCGCTTCAGCGCCCCGGGCTTCGTGTAGTCCCGGTCCAGCAGCAGAGCGCCGGAGATCATCAGAAACAGGGGAACGCCCAGACGGCTGAACACAAAGAACAGGGCCGCCGCACCGGAGATCGGCAGGGAAGCGGCCTGGTAATAGTCCTTCATATTCCGCATGGCGGGATATGCCAGGATAAAGGCGTGGTTGCAGGTCACGGAGAGAATCGCCAACGCACGCGCGGCGTCCAGCCAGGGGACCCGTTCTTCCTGGTCAGGCGGAGAGAGCTTGGGAAAAGCCATAAAATCACCTCGTTATGAGAAGATGGGGGCTGTGCTTCGGGGCCCGTCGGGTCCCGGACGCCTAACGTCCGGGCCGCTGTTCCCGGATCAGGCCGTCCCGATAGCTGCGGAGCAGGGCCTCCAGGGCGGCGATCCTGGCGGTCAGGGCCTTTCCCTCGTCGGTCTCCGCCATCAGGATCCGGTGGGGCATGGCCTCCACCACCCGGGTTTTGGTAAAGGTCTGGGCGATGGAGCTTCCCGTGGCCTTTTGGAAGGGGCGGTGCTCGGCCAGGGTCAGACTGTGCGAGTTGAAGATCAGCGTATAGCCCGCGATGCCGGTGGTGGACTGGTAGGCCTTGGAGATCCCCCCGTCGATGACGAAGAGCCGGCCTTCGCACTTGATGGGGCTTTCGCCCTTCTTGACGGGGACGTGGCCGTTGATGATGTGGGAATGCTCCGGGTCCAGACCGAAGTCCGTCAGGATCGCCCGGACCGTGGACGGCTGCTCGTAGAGGCTGTAATAGGGGTCCTTGGATTCGTGGCGCAGCCGGTCCGCCTCCGGCAGATCCTTGGCGGTAAAGTAGCGCTCGAAGGTGGTCATCCGCGCTTTGCCGAAGAGGGGAGACTTGGCCCCGCTCCAGAGATACCACATAAAGTCCACGCAAGCGGGCTCATGCTGGTAGTAGGCCCGGCGGACGATATTGTCCAGGGCGTCCAGCATGGCCTTGCCGCGGCAGAGCGTTCCGTCCAGCTCCAGGGCGGAGAAGCTGCCGTCGGCCTCCATGGGGATGCAGCCGTGGTAGAGCAGATTGCCGTTGATGGCCTTGTACATGGAGCCGTGGCTCATGAGGAAATCCATGTGCCGCTTCAGGACGGAGGAATGGCGGAAAGAGGTCCGGAGGATGTCCACCAGGGCCTGCTCGCGGTCCGTCAAAGCGTAGGGATCCGCGGGGTCCAGGGTGGGGAAGTTGGTGTCGCAGAGGGGGTATTCCGCCCCGTCGATCCGCAGCACGCCCTTTTCCAGGTCCAGCTTGTCCAGCAGCAGCCGGTGGTCCAGGCCGAAGCCCGGATTCCGGCGGATCAGCTGGCCCTCCAGCTTGAACATGATGATGGCCACGGCCTTGTGCATTTTGGCGGCCAGAGCGGGGTCCACGGGGTCGTACTTGTTCTCATCCAGGATGTGGGGCCGGAAGGCCTTGCAGGGGTCCCCGGCGTAGACCTCGTCGGCGAACATGGAAAGGGGCCGGAGGTTGATGCCGTAGCCGTCCTCCAGCATGTCGAAATTGTTGTAGCTGATGGCCTTGCGCAGCACCGAGAAGAGGTTGACCGGATTGCCTGCCGCCGCGCCGATCCAGTCGATGTCGTGGTTGCCCCACTGGATATCCACGTTGTGGTGGTAGAGCAGCTCGTCCAGGATCTTGTGGGGACCGGGCCCCCGGTCATAGAGGTCGCCGATGATATGGAGATTGTCCACCGCCACCTGCTGGATCTGGTAGCAGAGATTGGCGATGAGGCCGTCGCCGATGCCGGCGTCCACCGCCGCCGCGATAAGCTCCCGGTAATAGACCGACTTGGCCGGGTCCTCGGAAGAACCCATGAGCTCCCGGATCACGAAGCGGTACTTGCTGCTGGTGAGCTCGTCCACGTGGTCGTGGGCGTACTTCCGGCAGACCTCCTGGAGCACGGGCATGAGCCGGAAGATCATCAGCCGCTCCCATTCATCGACCTCCCCCGACGCCCGCCGATGGCGGATGACCTGCTCCGGGTAGTAGATCAGGGAGGCCAGCTCGTCCAGATCCGTTTCCAGCAGGGCGGCGCCATGGATGGCGTTGATCTTGTCGCGGATGGTGCCCGAGGCGGAGCGCAGCAGGTGGATAAAGGCCTCGTGTTCTCCGTGCAGGTCGCTGAAATAGTATTCCGTCCCCTTTGGCAGCTGCAGGAAGGCCCGCAGCCGTACCATCTCGGCGGAGGCGGCTTCTACCGTCGGATACTGCTCGGCCAGCAGATCGAGCCAGGACAGCTCGGGCAGCTTCGGATCATGTTCCATGATTTTGACCCCTTTCGCGTATATTTTCTTCTATTATACACCATAACAGCCCGGGAAGCACGCATTATTTTGCGTTTTTTGCGGGATTTCAGAGAATCGGACGAACAAAGCGAGACAATTCACATGGAATTGCCTCGCTTCGTTTGCGAAGGGGGGAACTGAAAAAGGAGACGAGAATGAAAACAATCAAAGCTGGAGGGAGGAGCTCTCAAAATAGGGCAGCAGCGCGATTTCCAGATTACCGTTGCGGGTCCGAAGCTCGTCGATCAAAGCCTTTTCCTCGGCGGGATCCTTGAGCTGCACCTTGTAGGACAGACGGAACATAGAGCCCATGCCGGTGGTCTTGACGCCCACGGGCTCTGCCGACCGGAGATAACGGGCGAAGGTCTCATCGAAAGCGCCGTTGTATTCCAGGGTCTCGGGGATCGTGATGTGCAGGAGCTGATCGGCGGCCATGGACCTGTGCCGGAAGAGATTTGCGGAAGAAAGCAGCAGCCAGAGCAAGGCCAGCGCCAGCAGGATCACCACGCCGTAGCCCACGTAGCCCATGCCGAAGGCAACGCCGGAGGCCATGCCGATCAGGACCGCGGCCAGCTCATCCGCCGTGCCCTGGGCGGAGCGGAAGCGAATCAGGCCGAAGCAGCCGCCGCCCAGGGCTACGCCCGCGCCGATGTTGCCCTTGACGAAGGTGATCACAAAGGCCACCACAAAGGGCACCAGGGCGCTTACCAGGAAGAAGCGGTCCTGGGCGCGGATGCGGAAGGAGAGGAACCAGGCAAAGAGCAGGCCGCTGGCCAGGGCGACGCCCGCCATCAGGAAGAACTGCGGGGCGGTCACGGTGGAGGAATAAATCGAATCAAACAAGATACTCAAATAGAATCAATCCTTTCCGATCAGGATGCGCTGCGCAGCGTGCGGCGCAGCAGTTCGCGGCGGTAGGCTTCGCCGTACTTGGAGAAGCTGGCCTTGTAGATGCGGCCCTCGCTGAGCACCCGGCTCAGCCAGAGGGGGATCGCGCTCTGGACCTTCAGCTCCAGAATGGCGCAGCCATCGCGCAGCAGGGGCGTGCCGTCCATGGGACGGGTCAGATCCAGATCCCGGACCCGGTAGCGGGGGTTCTCATCAATGGTCAGCCGAAGATCTCCGCCGCGCTCCACGTAGGCGGTCCGGTCATAGATGATCATGCAGCTGGGGATCAGCGCGCCGTAGTGCTCGCGGAAGGCTGTGAGCTCCCGGCTGATCTGGCCGTCGTCCGGTCCGTCCGTATCCCGGCGGAGGAAGGCGGCCGCGCCGCCCACGGTGGTCTTCACTCTCCGCTTGTAGACGACGCCCTCGTACTTCCGCTTCAGTTCCAGGAAGACGGGGGAGTTCTCCCCGGCTCTGCCGTAGCTCCGCAGCCGGAGCTTTTCCTTGTATTCCGGTTTTTCGATGGAGGCGCGGATCAGCCGGTAGTCCGGGGTGTCATAGTACAGCGTGCCGATGGTTGTCCGACCGAACTGGTCAGCCTCCATATGGCCCGCCATGGCCTGTCGGAGCAGAGCGGTCTGCTCCCGGGTGAGGATATATTTCAGCTCCCGACGCTGCATGACCGCGATGGGGTTTTCCGCGTTCAGCGTTGTGGGAGAAGTGATCGACTGCAGCATGGAAAGCGCCTCCTTGTGTTTTCTGACGCCATCATAACAGGGGTACCTTAAGCGGAACTTAAGTTCTGCCTTAGTCGAAGCTTAATTTCTCTTCGCCGGAAAGGAAGCGTATTTTTTCACTTGATAGCGCGGAAAATGTCTGGTATAATAAATAAAATGCGGCAGCGTTCAGTGCGCTGCGGGAAAAGGGGATATGATCATGCTCCAAGACGACAAACTACTCATCGGCGTGGGGGAGAGCCCCGCGTATCTGCTGCCGAAGATGGCGAACCGCCACGGCCTGATCTGCGGCGCCACCGGCACCGGCAAAACCATCAGCCTGAAGGTCATGGCCGAGTCCTTCTCGGAGCTGGGCGTCCCGGTCTTCCTGGCCGACGTCAAGGGCGACCTGGCGGGCTGCGCCAGGACCGGTGAACGCAGCGAGTCCATCGACAAGCGGCTGAGCAAGCTGGGCCTGGACCCGGAGAGCTTCGCCTATCATCCCTTCCCGGTCCGTTTCTGGGACGTCTTCGGCGAGATGGGCCATCCGGTCCGCACCACCGTCAGCGAGATGGGCGCACCGCTGCTGGCGCGGCTTCTGGATCTCACCGACGTGCAGACCGGCGTGCTGACCATCGTCTTCCGGGTGGCGGACGACAAGGGCTGGCTGCTCATCGACCTCAAGGATCTCCGGGCCATGGTGGCCTGGGTGGCCGAACACGCCCCGGAGCTCAGCGTCCAGTACGGCAACGTCTCCAAGCAGTCCGCCGGGGCCATCCAGCGGGCCCTGCTCCAGTTGGAGGATGCCGGCGGCGAGCGCTTCTTCGGGGAGCCGGACATCGATCTCATGGACTGGTTTCAGTGCAATGAGAAGGGGAGGGGCTACATCAACATCCTCCACTGCGAGAAGCTCTATCAGTCTCCGCTGCTCTATTCCACCTTCCTGCTCTGGCTTTTGGCGGAGCTCTTCGAGCGGCTGCCCGAGGTTGGCGACCCGGAAAAGCCCAAACTGGTCTTCTTCTTCGACGAGGCGCATCTGCTCTTCAAAGGCGCGCCGAAGGCCTTGGTGGAGAAGGTGGAGCAGGTGGTCAAGCTGATCCGCTCCAAGGGCGTGGGCGTCTTTTTCATCACCCAGCAGCCCTCCGACGTGCCGGATTCCGTCCTGGCCCAGCTGGGCAACAAGGTGCAGCACGCCCTGCGGGCCTACACCCCCAACGAGCAGAAGGCCGTCCGGGCAGCCGCCGACGGCTTCCGGCCCAACCCGAAATTTGACACCCGGGAGGCCATTTTGGATCTGGGCACCGGCGAGGCCCTGGTGAGCTTCCTGGACGAGAAGGGCCGTCCTTCCGTTGTGGAGCGGGCCACGATCCTGCCGCCCCAGTCCCAGATGGGACCCATTGATGAGGGACGGCGCCGGGCGGAGATCCAGTACGACGAGCTCTTCGGCAAGTACGAGACCGCCGTGGACAACGAGTCCGCCTACGAAATCATCACCGCCGACCGACAGCAGGCGGAGGAAGCCGCCGCCCGGGCGGAGGCGGAAAAGCAGGCCCAGAAGGAAAAGGAACAGGCGGAAAAAGAAGCGGCCAAGGCCGCCAAAGAGAAAGAAAAGGAAGAAAAGGCCAAAAGAGCGAAGAAGAAAAACTCCGCCGCGGGAAAGGTCGCCAACTCCGCCCTCAACGCCGTGGGCCGCGAGGTCGGCCGCTCCTTCACAAGAGGCATCCTGGGCGTTTTGAAAAAATGGTTTTGACAAAGGAGATCCGATATGACCGCCGCAAAAGGTGATTTTTCCCAGGGGAAGGTTTCTTCCCTGAGCCTCCGCTTGGGGCTGCCCATCATGCTGGCGGAGCTGGTCCACGTGCTCTACAACATCGTGGACCGCATGTACATCGGCCACCTGCCGAAGCCGGAGGGCACCAACGCCCTGGTCGGGCTCGGGGTCTGCTTTCCGCTGATCACGCTGATCGGGGCCTTCGCCAACCTGAGCAGCACCGGCGGGGCCACCCTCTGCACCATCGCCCGGGGCGAGGGGGACGACGAGCGGGCCGGACGGATCATGCAGACGGCCTTCACCTTCCTGCTCATTGTCGGCGGGATCCTGATGGTCCTGCTCTTTGTCACGGCGCCCTGGACCCTGACGGTCCTCGGCGGCAACGAGATCACCCTGCCCTACGCCCTGGACTATTTTCGGATTTACGTGGTCGGGACGATCCCGGTCCTCATCAGCCTGGGCATGAACGCCTTTATCAACTCCCAGGGCTTTCCCCGGGTGGGCATGATGACGGTGCTCCTCGGCGCGGCTCTGAACATCGCTTTGGACCCCTTGTTTATCTATGCCTTTGGCATGGGCGTCCGGGGCGCGGCCCTGGCGACGGTCCTGTCCCAGACCGTCAGCGCCCTCTGGGTCCTTCGCTTCCTGACGGGTAAGCGGCCCCCGGTCCGTCTGCTGGGCCTGGGGATCGACGGCAGGGAGCTCAAAAACGTGGTCAAGCTGGGCGTCACCGGCTTTATGTTCAAGGTTACCAACTCGATTACCCAGGCCATTGTCAACGTCATGCTCAAGACCTGGGGCGGAGCGGAAAGCCTCTACATCGGAGCCATGGGCCTCATCAACTCCATGCGGGAGATTATGAGCCTGCCCATCAACGGCGTGACCCAGGGCGGCCAGGCCGTTATGAGCTACAACTACGGCGCGAAGCTCTACCGCCGGGTCTCCGACGGCATCCGTTTCGTTCTTCTGGGCGGTCTGATTATCAATACCCTCATGTGGACCATGGCCATGTTCTTCCCCCAGCCTTTGATCCGGATCTTCACTGACGACGAGGACCTGGTGGCGCTGACGATCCGCTGCGCCCGGATCTACTTTGGGGCCTTCCCCTTCATGGCCCTCCAGGTCACGGGCCAGCACACCTTTGTGGCTCTGAACCGCCCCAAGCACGCCCTCTTCTTCTCCACCCTGCGCAAGCTGATCCTGGTAGCGCCCCTGACCCTCCTGCTCCCCAGCCTGGGTCTGGGCGTCGAGGGCGTCTTCTGGGCCGAGTTCATCAGCCAGCTCTGCGGCGCATCCGCCTGCTTCACCACCATGTATTTCGTCATCTGGCGGAAGCTGCGCCGCGCCGCGGCATAGAGCGCGCCAAATTGGGATTTGTCGCGCAGCGCCGTAGGGAGCGATGCCCACATCGCTCCGCGCATCGTCATCGGCGGAGGCATCAAGGGATGCCTCCCTACGGCCCCTACAAATCCCAGTTTTCAACTGCGCCGTGTTCGCTCTTGACAAGCCCCCGAAAATCTGTTATATTGTCTTCGACATTGGGGAGTAGCCAGCGTCCACCGGGACGCTCCCGCCGCCGTCAGTACGGTCTCAGGACCCGGCGCCGGGACGAAGAGGCGAGACCTTTGCCGCCTCGCAGCCTTGCTGCGCGCCGCGGCAGAGGTCTCGCCCTTTTTCTCCCGAAAGGAAGGTACTTATGTCTGAATCAACTCTGAAAATCGTTGCTCTGGTCCTCTTTGGCCTCATGTACGTGGGCATCATCGGCTTCTCCAGGTTCAAGACCTGGGTGGCCCTGGCCGTGGCCGTGATCTTCGTGATCCTGGGGGTCCTGCCCCTGGATCAGATCCTGGGGGCCATCAACTGGAACGCCCTCATGATGATCGCGGGCACCATGCTCATCGTCTACTACTTCATCGAGTCCCAGATGCCCAACAAGATCGCCGACGGCCTGCTGCGGAAGGCCTCCAACGTCATGTGGGTCACCATCCTCATGTCCCTGTTCTCCGGCGTGGTCTCCGCCTTCATCGACAACGTGGCCACGGTCCTCATGGTGGCCCCCGTGGGCATCGCCGTCTGCAAGAAGCTGAAGATCAACCCCGTGGGCATGATCCTCTCCATCGCCGTCTCCTCCAATCTCCAGGGCGCGGCCACCCTGGTGGGGGACACCACCTCCATCATGCTGGCGGCCCACGCCAAAATGGATTTCATGAGCTTCTTCTGGATGGAGGGCCGCCCCGGCATGTTCTTCGCCGTGGAGCTGGGCGCCCTGGCCACGGTGCCCATTATGATGTTCCTCTTCCGGAAGGACAAGCAGCCCGTCCACTCCGACGCCCACACCGAGGTCCGGGACTATATCCCCTCCGTGACTCTGGTGCTCATGGTGGTGCTGTTGATCGCCGCCTCCTTCATCCCCAATAAGCCCGAGGTCACCAACGGCCTGATCTGCATGGCCCTGGCCCTGATCACCATGGTGCTGGAGCTTTGCCGCGAGAAGAGCGGCAAGGGCATCGTGGGGGCCGTGAAGAGCGTGGACTTCGAGACACTGCTGCTGCTCACCGCCCTGTTCTGCGTCATCGCCGGCATCACCAACATCGGCATTATCGACGACTTCGCCCAGTGGATCGTCAAGGTGGGCGGCAGCAATCTCTTCCTGCTCTATACCCTGATCGTCTGGGGCTCGGTGCTGATCTCCGCCTTTGTGGACAATATCCCCTACGTGGCCACCATGCTCCCGGTGCTGTCCGTGGTGACGGCCCGGCTGGGGGTGGAGCCTTATCTGCTCTACTTCGGCCTGCTCTGCGGCGCCACCCTGGGGGGCAACCTGACCCCCGTGGGAGCCTCCGCCAATATCACCGCCACCGGTCTGCTGCGCAAGCAGGGCTACGAGGTGAAATTCAAGGACTTCGCCCGCATCGGCATCCCCTTCACCCTCACCGCCGTCCTGGTAGGCTACCTGTTCATCTGGGTGTTCTGGGCCTGAAAAAGCCTTCCCCTTGAGGGGAAGGTGCCCCAGTGCGCACACTGGGGCGGATGAGGTGGTGTCTCGAAGACCAACACCGCCCACAGGAACAAGCATTGCTTGCCTGCAAAGGAGGAGACTTATTATGGTTCTTCATTTCGACCCGGTCGCAATCGAGCTTGAAAACAGAAATCAATGGATCGAAGCGGCGGATTATCTGTATGAACAGTGGAAAAGGGAGCCCCAGGACAAAAATGGGATCCTGTGTGCCGGGGCGGAAATCTGGTATCTGATCTGCTACTGGGATCATCCGTTTATCAATCGGGAGATCGATCTCGGTCTGTATATGAGAAGATTAAAAGAGATTACCGAGACGGGGGATCAATGTTTTCCGCATGATCCGGATTACCTGGCTCTGTTCGGATACTTGATGCACGTCCAGCCCTTTTGGTTCGTTTTGGAGCGCGGCGATGATGTTGACGAGATCCAGAACAGAGGGCTGGAAATGGTAGAGGAAGCGTCTGTCCTCGCACCGGACGATCCGGACATTTCCGCCATACGCATGAATTTCCAGGATCATTACGAAAGAAGATCAAAGCAGCTTTGTCAATGGGGCGGCGGCGCCGTAAACGACTATTTCAAAGCTGTTCTCAACGCGGAGGAATAGCATAGCCCAAACGAAATCAAACCGCCCGCGCTCCGGGATCATCCGGGGCGCGGGCGGTTTGCAGGGTCTCTGCGTGCTTTGGGGCGCTCGTTATGACGCATACTGTGCGCCGCTACGATGGGCGAATCACGTAAGGGAAACGCTCAATGTGCGGAAAGCCCATCTCTCGCAAGACGGCCTCGTTTCGCGCCTGGTCGGCTTCGCTGTTGTACCCGGGAATCAGCGGCACCCGAACGTGCAGGCGGGACGGTTCGAAGTTTGCCGCCAGCCAGGAGAGGTTTTCTTTTACAGGCCCCTGAGGCTTTCCGGTGTAACGCTCGTAGATCGCCGGGTCCAGGGTCTTGACGTCGATGATGAAGGCGTCAAAGATCTCGGCGGCCCGGCGGACGGCCTCCGGGGAGACGTTCAGACTGGTCTCGGCGGTGAAGCGCCAGCCGGAGCAGAGGGGCCGCAGGGCCTCATAGAAGTCCGCGTGCAGCAGGCTTTCGCCGCCGCCGAAGCAGAGGCCGCCTCCCGTGGCCTGAAAATAGAGGTCGTCGATGCGGACTTTTTCATACAATTCCGCCGCCGTCACAAAACTTGGGGCTTGCCGAAGCAGGCTTTTGTTGATACAATAGGCGCAGGAGAGGGGACAGCCGGCCCCGGCGACCAGGGTCGTCACGCCCTCGCCGTCCACCTCCATCCGGTGCCGGGACAGGGCCAGCAGGGGATATTTCAGCTCGCTCATTGGGCTTCGGTGGTTTCCGGCACATCATCCGGCGTCTCGGGGAAGTACTCCACGTCTCCCAGGAGCTCAGGAGGATCTTCTGTTGTGTTTTCAATGAACTCTCCCACCAGGGGTTCCGCGGTTTCCGTAGGCGCGGCCACGTCGCCCTCCAACTCCACCGGCTCGCCCTCCAGGGGCCGCTCGGTGTTCGAGTCTGTGGGGACGGGCAGCGTGTAGGAGGGGACCGCGACGCCGCCCAGATCTCCGCCGCTGCCCGCGCCGGAGCTTCCGCCGGGGGTGCAGGCGGCCAAAGAGAGGCTCAGCCCCGCCGCCACGGCGGCCACGGCTACGGTCTTTCCCAGACGGCGGCGCTTCTCCAGCTCCTGTTCCAGATAGCGGAGCTCCGCCTCGCATTTCGGGCAGGTCCCCTTACAATCGCCCCGATAGGTACATTCCCGGGTCACGTAGGGGATGTCGTTCTCGTCGGCGATCTTCTGGCGGATCTCCTTGAGAATCTTGCATTTGTTCTTGCCCTTCATTTGCACACCCTCCTGTTATGGACTTGTTCTTTTGACGATGAAGCACACAGAAAGTTCCCGGCAAATCGGGAGCTGTCGAGACAATTTCGTAGGGGCCGGCGTCCTCGACGGCCCGCAGGTATCAGAGAACGACACGTTCGGGGCGTCGAGGACGCCGCCCCCTACGGCCTTACAACTCCCAATCTGCAATAAAGGTGGTATCCCCATGATAACCGAAAAACTCTACGAAACCGACGCTTATTTGAAAACCTTCTCTGCGCAGGTTCTCTCCTGCGAGGCCGTGAAAGGCGGCTATGCCGTGGTATTGGACCGGACGGCGTTCTACCCCGAGGGGGGCGGACAGCCCTGCGATCAGGGGGAACTGGGAGAAGCCCGGGTGCTGGACGTCCAGGAGCGGGACGGCGTCGTGATCCACACGGTAGACCGGCCCCTGTCCGGAAGAGTTTACGGGATGATCGACTGGGAGTGGCGATTTGACCTGATGCAGCAGCACTCCGGCGAACACCTGGTCTCCGGCCTGGCCCATCAGTTCTACGGCTGTGAGAACGTGGGCTTTCACATGGGCGCCGAGGTAATCACCATCGACTTCGACCGGGTCCTGTCCTGGGACAGGCTGCGCTGGATCGAGTTCCAGGTCAACCAGGCCATCTGGGAAGATCTGGAGACCCGGGTGACGGTCTATGCCGGGGAAGCCGAGTGCCCGGTGGAATACCGGAGCAAGAAAGCCATCCAGGGCGCGCTGCGGCTGGTGGAGTTCCCGGGGGTGGACATTTGCGCCTGCTGCGGCACCCACGTGAAACGGACGGGGGAGATCGGCCTTGTAAAGCTGCTCTCCGCGGTGAAATTCCACCAGGGGATCCGGGTGGAGCTGCTCTGCGGCAAACGGGCCTACAGCTATCTGGCCGCCGTGATGGAACAGAATCGGAGCGTTTCCGGCCTGCTCTCCGCCAAGCCCTTGGAGACGGCCAAGGCCGTGGAACGGATGCAGGGCGAATTGAACGCCGTGAAGCAGGAGCGGGCCTTCTGGGAGGGCCGGTACGCTGCCGCCCGGGCGGAGGCCCTGCGTGGAGCGGGGAACGTGGTCCTCTTTGAGGAGGGCCTGGCCCCGGACGCCCTGCGCCGCCTCTGCGTGGAGGTCATGGAGACCTGCGGCGGCCGCTGCGCGGCCTTCTCCGGCGACGACGAGACCGGCTGGGCCTATGCCGTCGGCTGGGAGGGCGGCGATCTGCGGAGCTTCGTGAAAGACATGAACGCGGCCCTCAACGGCCGCGGCGGCGGCAAGCCCAACTTCGCCCAGGGCCGGGTGAACGCCCCCCGCAAAGCGATCGAAGCGTTTTTTGTGGGGTGACGAATGCGGATTTGTGAGACCGTAGGGGGCGGCGTCCTCGACGCCCCGAACGTACATGTAACTGATACCTGCGGGCCGTCGAGGACGCCGGCCCCTACGGAGGAATCCCGACAAACCCCGATTTGCGCGGCGGACGATAAAGATTTTTTCCGGAACGATTGAAAATCGGACCGCGAATATGGTATAATACCCCGTAAAGCTATCAATTGATTGGAGAATTCCATGGAAGAAAAATTAGCGCAGCTTGAGAATAAGTATGAGGAGCTCTGCGCCCGCTCGGAGCAGCCGGATTTCTTTGCCGACCCGAAGCTGGCGGCGAAGTATCTGAAGGAGCAGCGGGAGCTGGAGCCCGTGGTGACGGCCTTCCGCCGCTGGAAGCAGGCGAAGGCCGACATGGCCGAAGCCCTCTCCATGATGGCCGAGGAGCCCGAGATGAAGGACTTCCTTCAGGACGAGTACCAGGCCGCCAAGGCCGACGCCGAGGCTCTGGAGGACGAGCTCCGCATTCTGCTCCTGCCCCGGGACCCCAACGACGACAAGAACGTCATCGTGGAGATCCGCGGCGGCGTGGGCGGCGAGGAGAGCGCCCTCTTTGCCCATTCGCTGTTCCGGATGTACTCCATGTACGCGGCCTCCAAGGGCTGGACCCTGGAGCTGCTGAACTACAACGAGACCGAGCTGGGCGGCGTCAAGGAGGCGGACTTCCTGATCTGCGGCGACGGCGCCTTTTCCCGCATGAAGTTTGAATCCGGGGTCCACCGGGTCCAGCGGGTGCCGGAGACGGAATCTGGCGGCCGCATCCACACCTCCACCGCCACGGTGGCGGTGCTGCCCGAGATGGAGGCCGCCGAGGTGGACATCCGCCCCGAGGACATCGAAATGCAGGTCTACCGC